>JAZKGV010000052.1:0-6429 GCA_040385725.1 Bacteroidota bacterium
ATCATACCTTAACCTTCAGCAGGCTGACAGTAAAAACAAGCCAACCTTTATATTGCAGGTAACCGGCACTACACAAAACAAAACCATCATTCCCCTTATACTATTCAGTTTTACTGAAAATTATTTTGAACATTTTTTTGAACCAGGTCATTGCGTCAATCATTCTTTATTAAGGCTGGAAGTAAACACAAATAAATTACTGGCAACGCTTGAAATAAATTTTGGTAACAACAACAGATCGTTTATGATGATGGATAAAAAGCTATCGGCTATGAAAGATCAATTACAAAATCTTTATCCTGAACAAAAAAAAATAAATACAGAAGTTACTACTGAAACCATGAAAATTGAATGGGAAATACAACTGGATAATGACGGTCAGGGTGAACTGTTAAAAACAATTGTAAATGAGGAAAACCTTGCTATATGATCTTGCCTTATCGGGAAAAACAGGTTACCGTATACAACGTCACCTGTTGTTTTTCCTGGCGGTATTTATTTATCAATTGTTCAGGATTGGTATATTTTTTCCTGCTGATAAATTATGGGACAAAATGTGGTTTATTATTTATATGTCTCTTGTATGGGGAGTATTTTTTAATATGTTTTTCACTTATGTTACCGCCTACTACCTGTTACCCAAATTTTTTGTACAAAAAAAATACTTGCGCTTTATTATTGGTATGATATTGCTCTTATGTGCATTACAAATAGCAGGAATACTTTATAACACCACAAATATATCAAAAGAAGTGAGTGTGTTTATTGGCTATAATTCAGCAGAACTAAAAAATTACTTTGTAACCAATATACGGCCGGGGTTTATCCGTTTGCTCGGAAATCCTCCCCTCATCTGCGGTTTTTTTCTTGCGCTTCGTACCATTAAAAACTGGTACAAAGAGCAAATACAAAATGAATTGCTGGCTAAAGAAAATGCCAATGCAGAATTGCAATTATTAAAAGCACAGGTGCACCCACATTTTTTATTCAATACGCTTAATAATATTTATTCTTTTACACTTAATAAATCGCCGGAAGCAGGGGATTTGGTTGAAAAATTAACGGATATGCTCCGCTATATGATAACAGACTGCAACACGAGCCTGGTGCCGCTTGAAAAAGAATTGAAAATGCTGGAAGATTATATCGGCCTGGAAAAAGTAAGGTATGGTGACAGGCTGGAAATGTGGACAGACACGAGAGGCGATTATGAAAACAAATTAATTGCGCCTCTTATTATGATACCCTTTGTAGAAAATTGTTTTAAGCATGGCAGCAGCATGATGACGGGAAGGCCGTGGATAAAAATAAGCACAGCTATCAATGGCAATACACTTGATTTTAAAATTGCCAACAGCAAACCTGCTGAAGCAATTAAAGTAAAAAATAAAAAAGGTATAGGGCTTGATAATGTAAAAAAGAGACTGGAGTTGCTTTATCCTGGCCGACATGAGTTAAACATCAGTTCCAATAAAAATGAATATGAAGTACGCATGGTAATACAATTGAACCAAAAAAAGCGGGAAAGCACAAAATAATTTTATCACTTAAAAATAAAAACCATGAAAAAGATTTTTGCAATTGCAGTTTTATTATTTGTATGCTGCGGCATTACATATCCACAAGGTTGCATACCTGTAAGGACAATCAATGCATTTGGGCAGTATAATTTTTCCAATAATGCGTATACAGATTTGCCATGGCAGCTAAATATAACCAACCGTTATTTTAAATCTTCACGGGACTTTAGGGAAAAAACAGACCAGAAAACACCTGAACAAAACAAAAACTTGAATGAAACATATACTCTGGATGTTTCAATAAATAAAATATTAAAGCGTGGATGGTCGCTTAATATTGGCATACCGGTAAATGCTAATGCAAGGACAACATCCTTTGAACACGGCGGCATGAATACACTACGCCGAAGCACCCGGTCGTTTGGTGCTGGCGACCTTCGCTTTACGGTGTATAAATGGGTTTTGCAACCAGCAAAAAAACAAAAGTGGAACATGCAGGCCGGACTGGGCATTAAGTTTGCCACCGGTGATTATAAATACCAGGATAATTTTTACAGGGATGACACAACAAAAATATTATCTGCTGTAAACCCCGGCATACAATTGGGCGATGGTGGCACCGGCATTATTACAGAGATGAATACTTTTTACATCCTGAATAAAACATTTAGCTTTTACGGCAATTTCTATTATCTCATTACGCCCCGTGAACAAAACGGCACTGGTTATTCATTTGGAAGAACACCGACTGCATTGCAAATACGAACAGGCGCTTCTGTGAATAGTGTACCGGATGTATTTTCAATAAGGGCAGGTGTGTTTATCAATGCTGGCAATTTTTCTTTTTCAGCAGGTATAAGGGATGAAGGCACGCCTGTGCATGACCTTGTTGGCGGCAGCGAAGGGCTGAGAAGGGCTGGTTACAATTTTTCTGTGGAGCCTGGCATACTGTACAACACAAAAACAGTAACACTTTTTGCTTATGCACCCGTAGTAATTGGCCGCAGGATAAAACAAAATATACCGGATAAAAAAACTTCTGATATCACTGGGGTTAAAACCGTTGGGCCCGGTGCTTCGCCTGATTATATCTTAATTGCCGGCGTAAGCTGCAGGTTTTAAAAAACAAATTTTAATTTAAATACACAAACTGCATGGTAAATGACTGATAAAAAAATTTTATGCCTTGCTGTAGATGATGAACCACCGGCATTGGAAGTACTGAAGAAATATATTTCATCCGTACCGAAGCTGCAACTGGCGGGCACTTGTGCAGATGCGGTGGAGGCATTGACGTTTTTGCAGCAACAACCCGTTGACTTATTGTTTCTTGATATACAGATGCCGCAGTTGCTTGGAACGGATTTGATAAGAACATTAAAGAAACCCCCTAAAGTAATTTTCACCACTGCCTTTCGAAAGTTTGCAATTGAAGGGTTTGAATTAGATGCGGTGGATTATTTACTAAAACCAGTTTCGTTTGAGCGCTTTTTAAAAGCAGTTAATAAAGTAATGGATACAAGTATCAGCATGTTTGAAAACAATTCCCTTATTGCTGATACAATTAATAAACATGTTGATTCATTTATTAATCTGCGTGCCGACAGGAAAAATATTAAAGTAGCCTTGGATGATATACTTTACATTGAAAGCCTTAAGGACTATATAAAAGTTGTTACTACAAATAAAACTATCGTTACAAAACAGTCCATTTCATCAATAGAAGAAATATTACCCAAGGAAAAATTTCTTCGTATCCACCGCTCTTTTATCGTTTCTCTTGCAAAAATTGATTCATTTACAAATGAACTGATTGAAATTGGCAAGCAGGAGCTGCCGATAAGCAGGATGTATAAACTGGAAGTGAACAGAGCACTGCATACGGAATGAAAAAGGAGTAAGAAATTAATCTTACTCCTTAAATATATTCATCAGTTATTGCAATTACTCTTCCTCATCAAAGCTCATCGCTTCTTTGGTCGTCATCAGCAATTCATATTCTTCTTTGCTGCCAACGATCATATTGTCGAACTCACGTAAGCCTGTACCTGCAGGTATCGGGTGACCAGTGATAACGTTCTCCTTCAAGCCCATCATCATATCTGTTTTACCTTGTATTGCTGCAGAGCTTAACACTTTCGTTGTTTCCTGGAATGATGCAGCAGAGATCCAGCTTTGTGTACCCAATGATGCTTTGGTAATACCCAGCAACAACGGTGAGGATGTTGCAGGAGAAGCATCACGGAATTCAACTAATTTCTTATCTGCCCTTCTTAAGATAGAGTTTTCTTCTCTTACATCACGTAATGTAACGATCTGTCCTGGTTTCAACTTAGCGCTTTCGCCTGCTTCGGTAACAACTTTCTTATCAAAAATTGCATCGTTCTCGTTGTTGAAATCCATTTTATCTTCCACATCTCCTTCTAAGAAGATCGTATCACCAGCATCTTCAATAGTTACTTTACGCATCATCTGGCGAACGATCACTTCAATGTGTTTGTCGTTGATACGCACACCCTGCAAACGGTAAACTTCCTGTATCTCGTTCACAACGTACTCCTGTACTGCAAACGGCCCTTTGATTGAAAGAATATCAGCAGGAGCGATTTGTCCATCACTTAATGGAGCACCCGCTTTTACAAAGTCACCGTCCTGCACAAGAATCTGGCGTGTTAATGGAACTAAATATTTCCTTACAACACCATCTTTTGCTTCAACGATGATCTCCCTGTTACCACGTTTGATGTTACCAAAAGCAACCACACCATCAATTTCGCAAACTACCGCAGGATTACCCGGGTTCCTTGCTTCAAACAATTCTGTTACCCTTGGAAGACCACCCGTGATATCTTTCAGTTTACTTAATACCCTTGGTATTTTCACCAGCACCTGGCCATTTTTCACTTCATCCCCTTCTTCTACTACAATGTGGCTACCAACAGGCAGGTTATAAGATTTGTGTTCTTTACCTTCAATAATAAGGGCCGGTAATTTTGTTTTATCTTTTGTTTCAATAACCACTTTTTCCCTGTGCCCTGTTTGTTCATCAGCTTCTTCACGTACGGTAATACCTTCAAGCACTGCATCAAACTTAACCTTACCAACAATCTCAGAAACAATTACATTGTTAAATGGATCCCATGTACAGATAATATCGCCCTTGTTAACTTTCTGGCCGTCTTTTACATTCAATGTAGCACCATAAGGGACGTTATTGGTGATCAGTAAGCGGTCATTCTTCACATCCATGATACGAACCTCACCAGTACGGCCGATTACGATCTGTACTTTTTTACCTTCATTATTTTCAGAAGTTACTGTACGTAACCCGTCAAACTGGATAGTACCGTCAAACTTAGCACCCATGGTAGATTCTACAGAAGCAGAACCAGCCACACCACCCACATGGAAGGTACGAAGTGTCAACTGTGTACCGGGCTCACCAATTGACTGTGCAGCAATGATACCTACTGCATCACCTTTCTGTGCCGTGTATCCTGTTGCAAGGTTTTTACCATAGCATTTCACACACACGCCGCGCTTGCTTTCGCAGGTTAATACAGAACGTATCTCAACAAATTCAATTCCGCTGTCTTCTATTTTCTGGGCCACCGCAGGTGAAATTTCGTCACCAGCGCCTACAAGCAATTCTTCATTTAAAGGATGGAAAACATCATGTAATGATACACGGCCTTCCAACCTGTCGCTTAATGGTTCAATAATATCTTCATTATCTTTTAAAGCTGAAGTGGCAATACCACGAAGTGTTCCGCAATCTTCATCTTTAATAACAACATCTTGTGCAACGTCAACCAGCCTACGTGTTAAGTAACCTGCATCCGCTGTTTTCAAAGCCGTATCCGCCAAACCTTTTCTTGCACCGTGGGTACTGATAAAGTATTCCAGTACATTCAAACCATCTTTAAAGTTTGACAGGATCGGGTTTTCAATGATCTCACTTCCACTTGAACCGGATTTACGTGGCTTAGCCATCAATCCCCTGATACCAGCCAACTGTTTGATCTGTTGTTTACTACCCCTTGCACCAGAGTCAAGCATCATATAAACTGAGTTGAACCCTTGTTTATCTGCGGCCAATTCACGTATAAGCGTTTCAGTGATCTTGGTATCAACACGGCTCCAGATATCAACTGTTTGGTTATAGCGTTCGTTATTGGTAATTAAACCCATATTATAGTTATCCCAAACCTCATCTACTTCACCAGTTGCATTATCGATCAGTTCCTGTTTAATATCAGGAATGATAAGGTCATTAATACTGAATGACAAACCACCACGGAATGCCATGCGGTATCCCAATGTTTTAATATCATCAAGGAATTTAGCTGTGGTAGGTACGTTGGTCCATGTAATAATGTCACCAATAATTTCCCTTAAAGATTTTTTGGTTAACAGTGCATTGATAAAACCAACCGTTTTAGGAACATGCTGGTTGAATATTACACGGCCTACAGTTGTTTCAATCAATTTGTAGGTCAATGTACCATCTTCGTTCCTGAAGTTTGCTTTCACCTTAATGTGTGCATGAAGGTCAAGCTGATTTTCATTGTATGCAATAATCACTTCTTCAGCAGAGTAAAATGCTTTTCCTTCGCCTTTTACTTTTTCTTCCGGTGTTGATTTTTTACCCTTGGTGATGTAATACAAACCCAGTACCATATCCTGTGAAGGAAGGGTGATCGGCGTACCATTCTGTGGGTTCAAAATGTTATGAGAAGAAAGCATCAATAACTGGGCTTCCAAAATTGCGGCATGGCTCAAAGGCACATGCACAGCCATCTGATCACCGTCAAAATCGGCGTTGAACGCCGTTGTTACCAACGGGTGCAATTGTATCGCTTTACCTTCGATCAATTTTGGCTGGAATGCCTGGATTGATAAACGGTGA
>JAZKGV010000053.1:0-8972 GCA_040385725.1 Bacteroidota bacterium
GGACCGCGGCATGCGCCTGCCGCAGGCGATCGTGGCGATGGGGGTGACGGGGGAAATGGTATGTTTCCAGCCAAGATTGTGCAGCTTTGTTACATCCATCAGTTTACGTGGCGTGCCATCTGGTTTACTGCTGTCAAAAACAATTTTACCGGTGTAGCCTACAATATCTTTTATCAGGGCAGCCAGTTCTCCAATGCTCTGGTCTATACCTGTGCCTACATTCACCAACTGTTCATCATTATAATTCAGCATTAAAAAAGTGCAGGCTTCTGCAAGGTCATCGGCAAATAAAAATTCTCTCTTTGGTGTGCCGGTTCCCCACACCACTACTTCTGGAGAGTTGCTTTCTTTTGCCTCATGCATTTTGCGGATGAGTGCAGGCAACACATGAGAATTATTAGGATGATAATTATCGCCGTAGCCATACATGTTAGTAGGCATTACACTTATAAAGTTGCAATTATACTGGCTGCGGTATGCTTCACATAATTTTATGCCGGCAATTTTTGCAATGGCGTAAGGCTCGTTGGTTTGTTCCAATATGCCGGTAAGTAAATAATCTTCCTTTAAAGGCTGTGGTGCCAGTTTAGGATAAATGCAGGAACTGCCCAGGAACATTAATTTGTTTACTTTATTAATGGCGGCGGCATGAATGATGTTAGCCTCGATCATCAGGTTCTCATAAATAAAATCTGCCCGGTAAGTGTTATTGGCAACAATGCCACCAACTCTTGCGGCAGCTAAAAAAACATATTCAGGCTTTTCTTTTTCAAAAAAATCATTTACCAATGCCTGGTTCCTTAAGTCAAGTTCAGCTGATGTACGGGTAACAATATTGGTAAACCCGTTTTTTACAAGGTTACGCATGATAGCGCCACCCACCATTCCCCTGTGGCCTGCAATATATATCTTACTGTTAAGCTCCATTAATTAGTGATTAAAATTCAGTTTGCGAAGATAAGGTGTTTGCGTTTTTATTGCTGCCTTTGCCCATTGCCTATTGTTTGTAATACTCCACATACCAGTCAATAAAATTATCCACGCCATCCTGTATAGAGGTAGAGGGATGATAACCCAGTTTATTTGCCAGGTCGTTTACATCTGCGTATGTTTTATGTACATCACCAGGCTGCATCGGCATCATAATTTTGTCTGCTGTTTTATTTAGTTTCTTTTCAATGGCTTCAATAAATGCTGTAAGCTTTACTGGCTTGCTGTTACCAATATTATATAACTGATAGGGCGCTTTGGAAGTGGATGGTTGTGGGTTTAATCCATTCCATTCAGTATTACCTGAAGGTGCATTGTTAAGTACCCTTACCACGCCGTCAACAATATCATCCACATAAGTAAAATCCCTTTCCATATCGCCATTGTTAAAAACCTGTATGGGTTCATTGTTGATGATGGCTTTTGTAAAAAGATACATGGCCATATCAGGCCTGCCCCATGGCCCGTATACGGTAAAGAAACGAAGACCGGTTGTGGGAAGGTTATATAAATGACTATACACATGCGCCATCAGTTCATTGCTCTTTTTTGTAGCCGCATACAAACTGATAGGGTGGTCAACGGTTTGATCTGTTTGAAAAGGAATACTTTCATTTAAGCCATACACACTGCTGCTGCTGGCATACACAAAATGTTTGATGTTATTATGCCGGCAGCATTCAAGCAAATTGGCATAGCCAACAATATTACTGTCAATATATGCAGAAGGATTAGTGATGCTGTAGCGAACACCGGCCTGTGCAGCAAGGTTCACCGCAATATCAAACTGCTGTGATTTAAATAGCGCTTCCAGGTTTTCTTTGTCTTCTAATTTTAATTGAATAAAAGAATAACCTTTTAAAGAATTGCTTTTATAAATTTTATTGTATTCAATATTGTCAGCAGCAATGCCTGCAGCTTTCAGCCTGTCGAGTTTAAGGCTCACAGAATAGTAATCGTTGATGGAGTCTAAACCCACCACTTCAAAGCCATCTTTAATAAGCCTGTTTGCTAAATGAAAACCGATGAACCCTGCAGTACCTGTTACTAAAACTTTCATGTAAAAATTTAAAAAAGAGAATTGTTATGCCGCTTGTACGAATATATGGTTTAATGTTTTTTCTGCGGCATAATACCATCTAAGATTTCCACGTAGTCCTTCGGACTACTTAGTAAATCAAGATGTTATTATACTGCGGCTGCCAGTTCTTTTTGATATATGGAGTACAACACATTTACTATTCTTTCTGATGTGTTGCCATCCCACAATTCAGGCACAGTACCTTTCTTCCAGTTATTATCTAATATCTTTTTTAAAGATGATTGAAGCTTTTCCATATCATCTCCGATCAATTCATTGGTGCCTTGTGTTACGGTCTCTGGCCTTTCTGTTGACTTACGTAAGGTGAGGCAGGGGATATGTAAAACAGTTGCTTCTTCTGTAATACCACCAGAATCAGTAATAATTCCTTTTGCATTTTTTACGAGGTAGATAAATTCAAGATAACCTAACGGGTCGATCATGATCAATTTATCGGTAGGGATATTATTGCTGTCAATTATTTTTCTTGTTCTTGGATGCACAGGAAATACAATCGGGAAATTGCCGGTTGAGCCTGTAATGGCATTCAATAATGCTTTTAATTTTTCAGGATCATCTACGTTAGACGGACGGTGCAATGTTGATAAGAAATAATTACCTGCAGATAATTTTTGTTCTTCCCAAAAAGGAGGTTTAATAAGCCTTTCTAAATTTTGAAACAAAGTATCTATCATGGTGTTTCCAACAAAATGAATACTGCTTTCCGGCACTTGTTGTTTTCTTAAATTATCATTTGCCTGCTTGCTGGTGGTAAAATAATGATCGCAGATCGAATCGGTAACAATGCGGTTTATTTCTTCCGGCATTGTCATATCACCAGAGCGTATACCTGCTTCCACATGCACCACATCCACACATAATTTTTTAGCAGCAATGCTACATGCCATCGTGGAAGTAACATCGCCTACAACCAATACCACATCCGGCCTGTTCTCCATTAAGTCTTTTTCAAACTTCACCATAATACCGGCTGTTTGTTCAGCCTGTGTGCCACCACCACATTCTAAATTAATGTGTGGGTCGGGAATGCCCAGTTGCTCAAAGAAGTCACCACTCATTTTTTTATCGTAGTGCTGGCCGGTATGCACCAACCTGTATTGGATGCTTAAGCCCTGGTCCTGTGCCTTGAAAATAGCTTTAATGATAGGGGCGATCTTCATAAAGTTTGGCCTGGCGCCTGCCACTATTGTAACTAACATATTCCTTGTGTTTTGTGTAGTAATGATGTTATTGTTTAAAACGTTGCCGTTAACAATTTATTATTTGTTTTCTCAATTGTAATAAGCCTCACACAGGTTGTTTTTGGGCATCAAATTGTTTTATAAGCGAAACTGTTTCATGTATATTCCCTTTTGACGAGGCACCAAATAAAATAGATTCGATCTTAGGAAGGCCGCATACATACTCCAAAGCCTGCTTTACTGGTGTGGCGCCGCCGGATAATACCTGCATGGCAACTCCTCTTACTTCCCTTGTTTTTAAAGTATGCTCATACAATTCTTTTCCACCGCTCATTCTAAACCCATCAATATTGATGGATGAACAGATGATAGGGTTTTTGATACCGACACTTTCCAGCATGTCAAGCAACATCGGCATGTTCATAGTAATATATGCTGGCTCTGCATTGTGTTTTTTTATGATGTACTCATGGTATTCTTTCAACACATCTTTCATTCCCAGGCCCATGATAAGATCTGTCAATACATTTTGTATAAAGATGACCGGCGTATTAATGCCTTTGAACATTTTCATTTCTGCATCGATCAGCAGTTCCATCATTGCCATATAATCTTTTGATACAAAAGCAATGCCTCCTTTGAACAATGAGCCAAAGAAATTACCGGGAACATATTGTTTTAATGTGCCCACAATTCCTAACTCTGTTACCGCATTGGCATACTTGTGTGCATATGGCATACAGGGATAAATGTTGAAACCTTTATACTTATCAGGCTCCTGCCTTATAAGGTCGCAGATATTTCCAATACGGTCATGCGTTGTACACATAAAAGTATTAACACCTTCTTCCCTTGCAATATCAATCGTTCTTAAGATCGTTTTGTCTTCTTTAAACTTCATCATCTGTGCCCTCGACTTCTCATCTGACACGTGGTTTACGCCAAAGAACTGGTTATCTCCAAATAATATTCTTTCCATTATGCTGAATTATTTTTTGTTGTTTTTGATTTTGTCAATTACGCTGTCTGTTTGCCAGGCGGTTTCAAACGTATTTTTATTATTAGGCACTTTGCCTTCAATGGCTTTAATAAAGTAATCTACCTGTGCAGAGTATTCTTCACCTCTTAAATAGAAAGCCACTTCTTCAGCAAAATCATTGATGTGTTTTACATTCCATCCTTTTGTATAAGGCTGTGGGCATTTATCTTCTTTAAAATAAATTTTCATTTCAGTAGCATCCACAATAATTTTTCCTTTGTCACCGATCACTGTTACAGTGGTGCTCATCTTCCTGTACGTTTCATCACTCCAGTTTACAGAGAGCACACCAGATAGTTTATTGTTGGTTTCAACCAAAGCATACACAGCATCTTCTACATTACCTGAGTAAATTGATTTTAATAATGCGCCATGTACTTTATCAATAGGGGCAACAAGGTAATTTACAAGATCAATTACATGCGAAGCATAATCTAACAGGCACCCGCCACCTTCTTCCGGTTTGCTTCTCCATGTTTCCTGTTTCTTTCTTACCACCACAGGGCCGTAAGCTTCACCAACGAAATGTTGTATATCACCTAATGCACCACTGCTGATTATTTTCTTTGCTTCTTCAAATGTGCCGATGAATTTATTGTGATAACCCACCTGGTTCACTGCGCCTTTCAATCTCGCCAACTGCACTAATTCTGCTCCTTCATTTACATTGAGGCAAAAAGGTTTTTCAACAAATACATGAATACCTTTTTCTAAAAGCTCTTTCACAATTGTTCCGTGAAATTTTGTTGGCGCTGCGACAAACACTGCTTCAGGGTTTGTTTTGTCCAGCATTTTTTTGTAGTCAGAAAAACATTCGAACGAAGCATATTTTTCCAATACATCTGTAACGATCTTTGAAGTATCAGCCACACCCACCACTTTTACATCGGGGTGTGCACCGAGTATTGCCAGGTGCGATATGCCCATTTTACCTGCGCCAATTAATGCAACTCTTACCATTTTACTTTTTAAATTTTAGAATTTCTGTTTTAAATAAATTATATGCTTCCCTGCCTTTGTTCATCAGTTCTAATGCAGGTGGTGCGTTTTTTAAACTTTCAATATAGCTTGTTACTTTTTCGGGAGTGATATTAGGTTCATGCAACATCAATCCTTTTGATAATAAAAAGGAGTCTACATCAAGCAGGTCATCCTGGTAAACCGAAATAGTTGGAATACCAAGTATTGCCATTTCCCTCGTCATAGAACCGCCGGCGCCAATAAAGATGGTGCAGTCCTCAGCGATAGCATCAAAACCTAATGGTTTATCGGGTACATAAGTTTTATTAAACTTATCCTGTTTATAGTGAGCACTTTGATTTGCATCTCTTGGCAATACAATGATCTTGTATTTATCCTGCAATGCAAGGATGGTATCGTCCAGGAAGTTTTCTTTGCCTTTGTAGTACTGTGCTGTTTGTGGTTCAGGCCTTATGTATATTTTTACTTCGCCATTGGTGTTTTGTTTTCTCTTCTCCTGTATCGCTTCGCCCTTGCTCCACAAATAGATACCTTCTTTAACACCAGGGTATTGAATTACTTTTTTTGCTGACACACCTGTTTTTGCAATTTTTTCTACCGCTAAATTTTCAGGGATTAAAATTTTGCTGGCGCAGATAAAGGCGGGCTTATTGCCCATTGCATGTTCATTGTCGTTGGTGTAAATGGATGGAACGCCGATCAATTTTGCCACAACGGGGGAGTGGAAGGAACTTTGGGAAATGGCAACATCAATTTTTTTGTTCTTAAGGAACTTTCTCAATTGATTTACCCTGATAGGATAGCCAAAAACCTTCTTAAAAAAACTTTTGCCGTAATGTTCGCCAACAGTGGTATGCTTTAAACCTTTCTGGTCAAGCAATGCAATAGTGTTAGCTAAAGGCCGGGAAGTAATGATCACTTCGTGACCGTCTGCTTCTAACTCTTTTATCAGTTGATAAAACATGTTTACATGAGGAGAGTTGGAAATGTCGAACCATATTTTCATAATAAACGAATAAGCTTTTAAAAGGGGATGGATTAAGTAATGTAACGGGTATTATTTCATTCTTCTGCCAGCACAGCTTTCTGCCTCACTGTTTCGGGTTCCAGCAATTTTCCATATATGCCATTGAGCTTTTCAATTACTTTTATAATTGAAAAATCCTGCACTATTTCAAATGATTTTTTTCCGTACGCCTCAAGTATAGATGGATTGTTTTTTATTTCATCAAAAATATTCTGTAAGGCGTTCACATCAGCCGGTGCAAACAGCCAGCCATTTGCGCCTGGCTTTACCGTACGTGGTATACCTCCCACATTGGTTGCAATAACAGGCTTTGAAATGGCCATTGTTTCCAGTATTGACATGGGCAGCCCTTCAAAATAGGAGGGAAGTACAAATACATTGCATTGCTGTAACAGATCTTCTTTTGCCTGGCCGCTTACCCATCCTTTATATTCTACCAGTTCTTCCAACCCGTATTCTGCAATAAGGCTCTTCATTTTATCAAGGCCATCGCCATTGCCGGCAATGTTTAATTTAAATACAGTTTTATAGGTTTCTTTATTTCTTTTAAATAGTTCAATAAGGTCAAAAATGCCTTTCTTTTCTGTAATGTGGTTGAGGTACAAAACATTTACCGGAGTGCTTACAGTGTTTTTTACAGCATCTTTTGGTACCACCACCGGATTGTTTATTATAATTGATTTGTGTTTGCCTGTAAGGTCATCAAAGTATGTTTTCCATTCATCAGACAGTACGGCCAGTTCATCTGCATTTTTCAGGGTGTATAAAATGAAACGTTTTTTTATACTGCCTGCGGTTTTGTAATACACTTTAAACTCGCCGCCATGAATATGAAGTATTGTTTTTTTTCCAAACATTTTTGACAACAACAGAATGATTGCCTTACGGGTAAAACTGCCCCGGCAGGCGGTATGTATGTGTACAATTTTTATATGCCTGTTTGTGAGCATCCGCCATAAAAAAATAACCAATGCCTTTTTAAAATGAAATGCATTCGCCAGCGCATTGCCACGGTCATATGTTGCAAGGAAGTTAAACTCATTTATATTTTCAGAATATACCTTTAGTACAGACGCCATACCACCACGGAGTTGGTAGTGTGGCCCCACAAAAAGTACATGCTTACAATAATCTTTCATATTTACAGATATTATTGCCACAGCGCAGCTTTTTTGTAAAGCCCTGTAGCCCAGCTAAAACGAATTGACTTTATCTGACTGGTTTAACGGATTTTCAGTTGCAAATAGTATTGCATTTATTCAAATATCCGTGTGAAAGGTACTAAAAAGGGGGTTAAATGTAATAATGCCGGGTTTATGGATAAACAACCTTTTTCTTTTTGGGTTTTAAAGGCCACACACCCACCATACGGCAAATATTTTCCTGGAGTGAAGCACCTTCCACCATCATAAGCCGGGGAAGGCCATAGCGGTTAGATAACTTTTCTTTTGTGATAAACTGCTGCCTGGTACCAAATGCAAGTGTGTAACCAAAGCGCTTAAGAAAACTTATTTCCCTGTTTGAATAATCACCATTGGGAAATGCAAAATGTTTAATTTCCTTATTTGTCCATTCTTCCAACACTTCTTTTGAGCGTCGTATCTCGTAATTAGATTCTTCATTGGTACACCTGGGCAAAATAGGATGGGATACGCTATGGCTGCCTATGGAAACAAAGTTGTTGGTTGAGATCTCTTTTACCTGTTCAATAGTAAGCGCCTCTCTTTTCAACTGAATTTTTGCTTTTGTTTCTTCCAGTATTTTTATCCGGTCTTCGTTATCTATTGTTTTAAAAAATTCTATCGGCTCGCTTGACAATCCTATCTTCCTGGCTTCAAGTATATACGACCACCAATAGCCGTTTCCTTTTTCAACCACTTCGGTACTTACAAATATCTCCACCGGCACTTTGTATTTATCAGCCACCGGCACAATATTATCAAGGTTGCTTTGCCAACCATCGTCAAGTGTTATTATCACGGCGCCTTTAGGAAAAGGAACCTCATTGTTGATAATTTTTTCAAGATAATTAACGGAGATGAAATTGAAGCCGTTTTTTGAAAGCCAAGCTATGCAGGCTTCAAAAAATTCCTTACTGGGAGCATGAAAACAAAGCGACAAAATGTAATCGCCGTGCTGTAGTTTATGGCAGGCACTTTTTACTACACCCGTGGATATGAGTACACGACCCATTAATTTGCCAATTTTATATCTGAATGCTGAAGCCACAAAAAAAGATTTAAAGGGGTAAATTATAAGTTGCGGATGTTATTAAAATATATGCCGTAAACTTACTTTACTATAGTGTTAACTGAGTATGGATTTTTTTAATATGATGTGAATGTAGGAAAAAGAGATTGGTAATAATGTTATTTGTACAACCTGTTAGTAAGTTTTTTACCGTTATAAACGGCAATGAATTCTTCTGTCATCCTGTCGAGCATAAATTTATTGTGAATAGTTTCAAGTGCCTTTTCACCCATCTTTTTTGATACGACTGGGTTATCATGGAGGTATAATAATTTCTCTACCAATATATCCACATCTTTATTGTTTAAGAGAAATCCATTTTCATTATCCTCGATCACTTCATTAGTTCCACCACCTTCTGTAGCCAATACTGGTTTTTGAAGGCTCATGTATTCTATCAAT
>JAZKGV010000054.1:0-8580 GCA_040385725.1 Bacteroidota bacterium
ATTTAAAATTTCTTTACAAATTGAAAACGTTGGTTATGCATCTCCCTTCAATCCAAGACCGGTACAATTGATATTGCGGAATAAACAAACACAAGCCATCATAACATTCCATTTCAAAACTTCCATTCAAAAATGGTTTACCGGAAAGATAAACCTCCGGCAACAGTTTACATTGCCACGGTCTGCTACAAAGGGTGAGTATGAATTATTACTTAACCTTCCTGATGGATATAAAAACTTACAAAACTATCCTGCATACAGTATTCATTTTGCCAATGACGATATGTGGGAAGAAGCAACAGGGTATAATAATCTAAAACATACATTTATACTGCAATAGCGCTATTTTCAAAAAAAATTATACAGAAGCCATCGCCACACCAGCGATGGCTTTGTTTTTTATCTAATGTTCATTTTAATAAATAAACTTCTTTTTTATAAGCCTTTACCTATGATAATATTTTATTTATAAAAATTACGCAACCGTTTGCAGCCCTATATCAAGCGTTTGCGTAGGGATGTACACTTTGGTGGTTGCATCGTTTTCAAAAAAATGTTGTCATCTTAGAGTTACCAAATTATTATTTCAACATTATCCAAAACTTACGTTGCATGTTAACTCCATTATCAAAAAAGTGCTTTTCGTTTTTAGCGGCGTTGCTGCTATTTACTTTTGCAGCCAAAGCACAAAAAACAATTTCAGGTAAGGTTACCGACAGGGATGGCAACCCGTTGCCGAATGTAAGTGTGAATGTGAAAGGAACCACCACCTCCACCGCCTCCAACCACAAAGGCGATTATACTATTGCTGCATCTTCTGCAGATTCTTTGGTATTTACTTCTATTGGTTTTAGTACACTCACAGTAGGGGTAAATAACAAAACTTCAGTTGATACAAAACTATCGCAGGACAATAAAGGATTGGAAGAAGTAGTGGTGATAGGCTACGGTACCCAAAAGAAAAAAGAGATTACCGGTGCCGTGTCATCCGTTAAAGCAAGAGACCTGGCAGTGTCTTCGGGCCCGGAAGTAGGTGCCATGCTTAAAGGTAAAGCGGCTGGCCTTACGATAAGGCAAAACAGTGCCCAGCCAGGTGGGGGATTTGATATATTGATCCGTGGTGGGGGTTCTTCCGGAAGGTTAACAATTACCCCTTTATATGTAGTGGATGGTTTTCCACTTACCGACCTGGTACAGCCGGCGAGTGGTACCCGTTATGACGGAGGTTCACAAAGTGTGCTGAATTCTTTCAACCCAAATGATATCGAATCAATAGAAATATTAAAAGATGCAAGCGCCACTGCCATTTATGGAACAAGGGCAGCAAATGGTGTTATACTCATTACTACCAAAAAAGGTAATGAAGGAGTTGCAAGGGTACAATATTCAAATAATTTCTCCCAACAGAAATATAGTAACCCCTTTGATGTATTGCCATTAAACGAATGGATGCAGGTACGCAATGATGCTGCTTATGAACAATGGATGTTTGATAATGGAGTAGCTCCTTATGGAACAAAAACTGTGGCAGAGGCGGAGGCTAATCCTGTCAATGGCCCTTACAGGAAGCTGTATACGCAAAATGCCATCAACAATGTAGGTCGTGGCACAGACTGGTTTGACCTGGTAACAAGAGATGGGTCTACGGCCCAGCATAATATATCTGTTGCAGGTGGCAGTAAGTTGACCAGGTATTTTTTATCAGGTAACTATTACGATCAGAAAGGCATTGTTAAAAACTCTGCTATGAAAAGATATTCTGTCAGGGCAAATGTGGACCAGGAAATAACCAAGTATGTTAAAGCAGGTATTAACTTAACTTTCAGCAGGATCGATAACAGCAATACCCAGTTAGGAGGCGATCAGTATGAGAATTCAGGAATTATCAGGGCGGCTATGCAACAGGGTCCGCACATACCGGCTATAGATGAAGACGGCAATTACCCGATCAATCCGCAACTGGCAACCCAGCCTAATCCCTATTCTTTGTTAAGTATTACTGACCAGGGAAGGATTGAAAGATTACTCGGTAATTTTTATATTGATGTTACACCCATAAAAGATTTTACTGTAAAATTAAAGGCAGGTATGGACAGGGGCTATACCACCAGGCAGAACTATTTACCTAAAACCACCCTGTGGGGAGCGAATGAAGGTGGCAAGGCTTCTATAGCAAAATCTGATAACGACCATTACCTGCTGGAAGCCACCGGCACTTATAGCAAACAATTGACACCCGATCATAAGTTTGATGTACTCCTGGGTGTATCGCAGGAAAAATATGTTACCCGTAGCAGCAGCGCTGGTGCTCATGGATTTATTACTGATGCATTTTTGTGGAATAACCTGAATGCAGCAACCTTCCCGGTAGCCAGTACTTCCGGTCTTGCTAAAAACACATTGATATCTTATTTTGGAAGGTTGAATTATAATTATAAAGGAAGGTACCTGTTTACATTTAATGCCCGTCGTGATGGTTCCGGTGTATTTGCCGTAAATAACAAATGGGGCTTTTTCCCTTCTGCAGCAGTGGGCTGGAACATAGCCGAGGAATCGTTTTTCAGCAATCTTAAAAAAACAGTTTCGCAATTAAAATTGAGGGTTAGTTATGGACAAACTGGTAATGCCCAGCTGGTTGGTAATAATACCGCTTTTGCAGCTTACAGCGCTTACCCGGCATGGTTATCTTCTGATGATACAAGGCTTATCGGTGTTTCTTTATCAAGATTGGAAAACCCTGATCTGAAGTGGGAAACAACAACAGGCCTCAACTTTGGTCTTGACTTCTCTTTGTTCAATGGTAAAGTAGATGGTTCGGTGGAAGTATATAAAAATGAAGTATCTGATCTGTTGGATACAAAAACATTGAACTCTTACCAGGAAGTAAATACTGTTATCTACAATATTGGTAAAACAGTAAGCAAAGGTTTTGAAGTAACTATCAATACAAGAAATGTGCAAACAAAGGATTTTCAGTGGAGAACAACATTTGTTGTATCCCATTTTAGAACAAACTGGAAAGAAAGAGCACCAGGCTGGTTGCCTTCGGTGTATGAAAACGAGACAGATCCTTTAAGAGCAGTGTACAGCCGTGTGTCTGATGGGATATTGCAAACAGGTGAAACTAAACCAACGGCACAACCAGACCTTATGCCAGGACAGGTGAAGATAAAAGACATTGATGGTTTTCAACGTGATGTTAATGGCAACCCTGTAACGGATGCAAACGGAAGATTTTTACGCACCGGTGCAGCAGATGGAAGGATTGATGAAGCTGATACAAAACTAATGGGAACATCTGATCCAAGCTTTATGGCTGGCATCTCAAATACTATTTCCTATAAAAACTTTAGTTTAGGTTTTGATTTTAATGGATTGTTTGGCCGTAGTATGGTTGATCCTAATTATGTGGCTTATGGTTTTAGTGCGTATGGTATCAATGCCAATGGTTATAATGGATTGCGTTCGGTTAAAGACAGGTGGACACCAACAAACCCATCTACCACTGCACCAAGTTCATACTGGGGTTTTTCGCAATACGGTGTAGGCGATTTCTTTATGCAGGATGCCTGGTTTATCAGGTTGCAGAATGTATCGCTGGGATATACCATTCCAGGGAAATTGATCAAGAAAGTGTTCAGTTCTGCTAAAGTTCATTTTGATGCACAAAACCTTTTTGTTATTACTCCATATAAAGGTATTGATCCGGAAACAGACTCTTACACGGCTGCTTATCCATACATCAGAACCTACACAGTGGGCCTAAACCTCAACTTTTAATTTTAAAAGAACAAGTATGAAACGTTATATAATAATATTTTTTCTTCCGCTGGCACTGTTAACTAACAGTTGTACCAAAGATCTTACTGCAACAGAATATTCAGAGATCAATCCAAATATATTTCCAAAATCTGCCGAGGACCTGGAAGCAATGGTGAATGCCTGTTACTATCCTATAAGAGGTTCCTGGTGGGATGGCTTCTTTTCCACTTCAGAAAGGGGATCCCAGTTTATAAATGATGCAAGCACTGAAATTTTGTTTGGCAAGTTTGGCGAACAGCAATTAGCCTCATTGCAGAGTTATCAGCCAAATAACGATGGCATTACCCGTTTTTATGATGGTTTTTATAATAAGATAAGCCGCATGACAATAACTATTGATCTTATTCAGAACTCAACAGTAAGCGAAGAGTTGAAGAAGAAGGCAATTGCAGAAGTTCGTTGTGCAAGAGGTTTGCTGACTTATTCCTTATTTGATATGTATGGCCCGTTAGTGATCGCACCCCTTGAAGTTTTGAAAAATCCCTTGCAGGAAAAACCATTGGCAAGATTGTCAAATGAGGAAATGGTTGCTTTTATAGATGCAGACCTTGAAGCTGCAATACCTGATCTGCCTACTCCGCAGGATGTTGAATATGGCAGGTTTAGTAAGGCGTTGGCAAAAATGATACAGATACGTCTATGGCTTCATGAAAAGAACTGGACAAAAGTAAATACGCTTTGTGATGATATCATTAATATGAATTTCTTTTCACTTCATCCTGATTATAAATCAATGTGGGACCTTGATGGGGGAATAAACAGTCGTGATGAAATTATATGGGCCATCCCATGCGACTATAACGGCACCAGCGAAAATCAATGGCAGATGATGGCGTTGCCTTCCAATTATCCTGTAATGGGCGGATGGCAAACTATTACCAGTACCTGGTGGTTTTACGACAGGTTTGAACCTACTGATAAAAGAAGGGAAATGTTGATCGCAGAATACACAGGAACTGACGGCATTACTTATAACCGTGCCAACCCAGGCCAAATACTAGATCGTGGGCCGCTGGCATTAAAAATAAATGAAGACAATCAAAGAACTACCAGTCTTACTACAGTTGATATTATCGTGTACCGTTATGCTGATGTGTTGTTGTCAAAGGCAGAAGCGCTTGCAAATGCCGGCGCACCTACCCAGGAAGCGATGGATCTTATTAATGTGATAAGAAACAGGGCTGGCCTGGCTGATAAACAATTGGCAGATTACAGTTCACTGGCCGCATTTAACGACCTGGTATTGCTGGAAAGAAGCCATGAATTCTGGTGCGAAAATGGACAATACAGGGCAGACCTTATCCGTCACGGTAAGTTTACCAGCCGCTGCCAGGAAGTAACGGGGTCAACCTTTACAACTCCTGATAAAGTGCGTTACCCCTTTTCTTTGAGAGCAGTAAGCGAAGGAAAAGGATTGTTTCTCCAAAACCCCGGCTATAATTAATAGTTATAGATTGCTTATTAAAACGCAATAATGAAAACAATAATTCTGTATAAAATATTTTTTCCGGCTGCACTGGTGCTTTGCATTACAGGGTGTAAAAAGACGGGTACATCTGCACCGCCGGTAGTTGATGAGGGCGTAAAATATGAACTTTCTAATACAATTTTTCCAAACCCGGAACGTGGGTTTGTAAGAATGATGGATGTTCATTCAGAAGGAGCCTCTTTAAATGCTGCACAGATAAATACATTCAGAAATCAGAATGTATCTATGATAATCCGTGTGTTTTACCTGGAGGCTTTTAAGAGCCAGGCGCTGAGTACTGCACAACTTACATTGATACAGGAAGATCTTGATAAAATAAGAAATGCCGGGTTAAAAGCCATCCTTCGGTTTGCGTATTCGGATAATATTGGAGTGGACGATGCACCACTTGCAATAGTTGAACAACACCTTGATCAGTTGCAACCAATTTTTGCAAACAATAAAGATGTAATTGCTTTTGTACAAGCTGGGTTAATAGGTGCCTGGGGTGAATGGCACAGTTCAAGCAACGGGCTTGCTACAACAGCAAATGAAACAATTGTTCTAAATAAACTACTGAGTGTATTGCCGGCAGAAATTATGGTGCAGGTTCGTACACCGGGTGCAAAGCAAAGTATTTTTAATACGACGGATGCAATAACGGCAGGCATTGCTTATACAAATGAAGCCAAAGCAAGAGTTGGCCATCATAATGATTGTTTCATGTCTGGCGGGGATAATTATGGCACTTATTCAAATATCCCGGTGCAAAAGCAATACATCAGTAACGAAGCATTGTTTGTGCCAACAGGTGGTGAAACCTGTCCTCCAACGGGTGGCTATGACCCAAGCTGCAATGAAGGCAGGAATGAAATGAAATTACTGAAATGGACCTATCTCAATTTAGACTGGTATCAGCCTACAGTAAACGCATGGAGGGCTTCCGGTTGCTTTGATGAATTTCAGCGAAACCTGGGTTATCGACTGGCGTTAGTTAATGCTAAGTTTCCTGAAACGGCAGCAGTTAATGGAAGCATAACACCCACCATCAATATTATCAATAAAGGGTATGCTCCTTTATACCATAAAAAAGATGCGTACCTGGTTTTAAAGAATAAAACTTCGGGAACTTATTATGAAAAAGTCCTTGCTGCTGATCTGCGTTTGTGCAAACCTGAAGTTAAACAGTCGATAGGCGAAGCAATCAACCTGGCAGGTATACCGGCAGGCGAATATGATCTCTACCTGCGGATCGCAGACAAAGCAGTCAATCTTAAAACAAAAATTGAATATGCCATTCAACTTGCCAATACTAATGTATGGGTAACAGAAAATGGTGGAATGAACAATCTTAAACAAGTATTAAAGATCAACTAACAACTTATCAGAAATAAAAACCAAAAGCATGAAAAGGAATATTTATTTAATAGCTGTATTAGTGCTGTCGCTGGCTGGCACATCCTGTAAAAAAGAGAATGCAGGCAGTGGCCTCAAAGCGGTATTCAGTTATGTGGCTGATGGGTACAAAGTAAACTTTACCAATTTTTCTGCTAACGCAAAAACATACTCATGGGAGTTTGGTGATGGCAGCGGAGATACATCCAACTTAAAAGGGCCGCAACATGTGTTTACCCGGAAAGGTGATTTTCTTGTAACCCTGACAGCAAGGAATGGTGCTGAAACAAGTACTTTTACCGACACCGTTAGTATCATTGGCCCTAACATCAGGATCGATGGTGATTTTACCGACTGGACCTATGTTCCTGTGGCTGCTGAAAATTCAGCAGCCTTTGTAAGCAGCATAAGGGTAATAAAGGCCTTTGCTTCTTCTGATCTTATAAATATTTACCTGGAAGGAGGTGCAGATATGAACCTTGATATTGTGGATATATATATAGATGCAAATAATGATCCGGCTACCGGTTATGCTGCCTGGATGTATCCTGCAGGCTCTGGCGCCGACTTTCTTGCAGAAGGAAGCCCTTTTGGCGGTTGGGGTGATATATTGGCCCATACAGATCCGGGCACCGGCTGGGGTTGGGGTCCTTCTACCACATTTGCTGATGCACTTTCTTTCTCTGAATTAAAGACAGAATCAGGTAAAAAAGTAGTTGAATTCTCTATTAAGAAAAGTGCATTGGGCGCCATCAGCCAGTTTGTCAATTTAAGTATTATAGAAAACAACTCAAGCTGGACACAGATAGGTATAATACCGGAGTCATTGCTGGCAGAGTCTAAATTTCTTCCAATACCGCTATAAGATAATACCGTTTTTGTTTTGCTGAATTAACAGCGAACTGTTTGCTTGCTGATGTGAACTTATAATTAAAATTCATCCATTAAGGATGCGGCTAAATGCTGCTTAATGTAACCAAAAAAGGCAGGGGAGATGCTATCCGGACAACAATCAACAACAGGTAATTATGCAGCAGTTGCTGAAGAAATAAAACTGTTTACCATTGAAAACAGTGCCGGCACAAAATTAATTGTGTCGAATTATGGTGCAGCTGTTCAGTCTTTTTTTGTAAAAGACAGGAATGGAAAACCGGAAGATATTGTATTGGGCTATGATGATATAAATGAGTATGTTGAAGATGAGTATTACATTGGTACCGTAATAGGCCGTTATGCAAACCGCATCGCCGGTGAAAACGTTTCCATCAACGGCAGCAGTTATAAACTTGCCACTAAGGAAGGCGGTTATCATCATCATGGAGGAAAGCTGGGATTTAATAAAAAAATATTTGAAGCAACTCCTTTTAAAGAGGAAGCTGTAAGCGGAATCATCTTTAAATACACCAGTCCACATTTGGAAGAAGGCTTCCCGGGTGAATTAGAGTTTGAGGTAAAGTACACATTGGATAATGATGATATATGGACAATAGAGTACAAAGCTGTATCCAATAAAACCACGTTAGTAAATTTTACACAGCATTCTTATTTTAATTTGTCTGGTGATCTTTCCTCCTCAATAAAAGATCATGAGGTAAAAATTTTGAGCCATTATTATTTACCGGTGAATAATCTGCAGGTACCTGATGGCGAAGTTGCAGAAGTAAATAACACACCTTTTGATTTTACGCAATTTAAAAAGATAGGTAAAGATATTTCTGTTGACGACGAGCAGTTGAAATTAAGCAATGGCTATGATCATAGTTTTGTGTTGGAAAAGCAACACAGCAACAATTTAAAACATGCTGCAGTGGTAAAAGAAAAACTAAGTGGAAGAAAAATGGATGTTTATACAACCGAACCGTCCATTCATTTTTATAGTGGAAATTTTCTTTACA
>JAZKGV010000055.1:0-7840 GCA_040385725.1 Bacteroidota bacterium
TTTGGCAGCAATACTGTGTTTAAAGATAGCAGCGGCCGTGTTTATACGGCTCAAAATGTAGCAATAGATGAAAAAAGCCAGACTGCACAGTTAGAAGGAAATGCTGTAATAAAAGATAGTGTAAATGGTTATACAATTTTGGGAGGTCAAATTTTCGTACAAAAAGATAATGGTTCTTTCCTGGCTACCAGAAAACCTGTTTTAATATTTAAGGGAGAAGGAAATGACAGCACATACGTTGCTGCAGATACTTTATTCTCAGGCATAATAAAAAAGGACAGCGCCGGCAAAAAACAATTGCTGAAAACAGATACACTAAAACAAACAACGGTTGTAAACACAGATTCACTGCCGGCAACAATAAAAGACAGCAGTGTTGTAACACAAACAATTGCTGGAAATACAGATTCGTTACCAGCAGCAATAAAAGACAGCGCCGTAGTGGCACAAGCAACCGACTCTGTAAATAATGTTGCGAATACTATTCCTGCTGCAACTGATACGCTTGCAAAAAAAGCCAGCAGCGCTGTTACCAAAGCTGATCTGCCATTGCAAATGGATGGCGCCATACCTGCAATAAAAGATACAAGTAAGCAGGAGCCGGTTGCAAAAGAATATGGGCTGCTGCATAAAGACACTACCATCAATATTTCAAAAGATACTGTTATCAGGTACTTCCAGGCATTTCACCATGTACGCATATTCAGCGATTCCATACAGGCGGTATGTGATAGTTTATTTTACACTTCGGAAGATTCTGTTTTCAGGTTATACACGGAGCCACTTGTATTCAGCAACAAATCACAGATAGCAGGTGATACTATTTTTCTTTATACAAAAAATAAAAAAGCCCACCGTGTGTTTGTGTTCGACAAGGGTATTATTGTAAACTCATTAGGCAACAATATGTTTAACCAGGTTGGTGGCCGCACACTCAATGGTTATTTTAAAGAGGGCGAACTGGATTATATGAGGGTAAAAGGCTCGCCTGCAGAAAGTGTTTTTTATCCGCAGGATGATGATAGTGCTTATACAGGAATGAACCGCTGCAAAGGGGATGTGATAGATGTTTACTTTGCTGAGAAAACGGTGAACAAAGTGAAATTTGTAAATGATGTGGATGGCGCTTTATATCCCATGAACCAGATACCGGAAGGCGAAAAAAGATTATCACAGTTTATATGGCAGGATGCAAGGCGGCCAAAGAACAAGCTGGAGCTTTTTGAATAAATATCTTAAAGTTACTTTAACTCAAATTGTAATCTCATTTACACAGCATCACTTATTTTCGCAATAGTTTACAACCCCATAATAAATTCGCAATGAAAAAGATTATTGTATTCAGTTGCTTTTTGGCAATGATTTCACTCACTGCTGCTGCACAGGAGTATAAAAAAGCTATTGGTATCCGCCTGGGCCCTAACTCTGCCGCTGTTACAGCCGGCTTTACCGGAAAATATTTTTTAAATGAAAAAGCTGCCGTAGAAGGTATTATCGGCATCAATAATGGCCTTGGTATCTGTGGTTTGTACGAACTGCATTTCCCTATTGATGCAGTAAGCCACCTGTCGTGGTTTGCCGGTGCCGGTGGCTATGTTGCTTTCCGCAACAGCAGCACTTTTATCGGTGGCGCTGGTATTGTTGGGCTTGATTATAAATTTGAAGAGATACCACTCAACCTTTCATTAGACTGGAAACCGGAACTGAACCTTATCAGTAAAATTTCCTTTGAATCTTCGGGCATTGGATTGTCGGCGAGGTTTACGTTTTAGAAATTGAATTACTCTTTTTTGCATTTTTCATACTACGGTATTGTTTTCTTGTGAGGTGTAATTTCGTTTTCCTGTACATAACACAATTGCCATCATATTTTATTTCAAGCAATTCGCTTGCAGAAAAATCAGAGAGATATTTGTTATTATCTATTTCATGCCACTTATATCCCTTGTCTTTTAATACCCGTTGCACCATGGGAATACCAAAGCTATCGCATTGTTCATTTGAAAAAGAATAGCATTTTCCCGTGCTGTCAAAGTAAAATACACTGTAAATAACCCATGCTGTAGAATCATGTGTTATCTCTAAAGAAATCGAGGTGTCAGTTTGTGACCATTCTGCATTGTAATGATACCTGTAAAGATGTTGGAAAAGCATTTTTTTTACCTGGGCAGTATCACTTTCTAAATAAGATTGCAATGGTCTTTTGATGTAATGGGAAAAGAAATAATTATCTGTGTATTTCTGTGCATTACAAAATTTAACAACAAACAAAAAAAGTATAAGGGTTAATATTTTCTTCATTTCCCTATTTTATTGTTGCCGTTACAAATACGGTTTTTTCTGTTTTCCCCGAAGGGTCTCCTGCCACTACTTTACCAATCTTTACCACCTTTAATGGCCAGGTTGAGTTGTAATCAAATGTTATTACAGTTTTGTTCGTAACATCAAAATCAATGCTATCTATTTCTTTGGCAGTTTTGGTTTTACTTTTATCACCTGCATCTGCACTCTTCATCATTTTCTCCATCATTGTCTTCATCATTTCTTTAAACTTCGACAGGTCAAAAATTTCCCTATAGTTGATATCGCAAACCTTCTTTGTATCATCAATATTATCCAGGTAAGAAACAGTGGTCTGGCTGATAGAATCCATCGGGTTAAAAGGATTAGCACCTTTAGATGTTACAGTAAGTGTATCTCCCACTACAAATTTTTTTCCATAGGGAAAAAGCAGGTAACCAACCTGGTCACTCATGTAGGATTCAATATTTTGTTTGCTGTTGAAAATTTCACGTAATGGAGCAAACATCAACTTGGTATAGCTGGCTGCGTCAGGCGCTTTTTTTTCCATTACCTCATTTATACGGTCGAAGCTCGTATTCATAAATTGTTGTGCCTCTTTCCAATTAATGAGTTCTGCTTTGCCGCCTTGTTTATCAACAGTATATTTTAATTCAAGGTTTTTATAATCAGATAATTCTTCCCCCATTTTATCATAAAAATTTATGGCAGCTGTTAATGCCACATTTTCATACAATACTTTTAATGTGTAATTTTTATCGTCTTCACTAAGCACAGCCATTTCAGCAGAAAGATAAGTGGTGTCATCTCCCACAAGTTTTCCCTTTTTGTATTCTGTTTCATGTTGTACAATACGAACGCTCTTCTTATCACCTACTTTCCATTCAGGCTTAAAGTTATATTCTTTTGTTTGTGCAAACGCATTGTTGCAGGTGAAGAGCAGTACGGCGACTGAAAAAATGTTCTTTGTGATCATATTGTTGTTTGTAAGTAATTAATGTAGATTTCAAATATAGGTTTTCTGAAACTTTACTTTGCTACCGGCTAATAAGATTTAATCCACAATACATCACCCGTAAATAACAACTCATTTCTTTTCAACTTCAAAAGCGTATTCCGGCTTTTTACTTTTGTTTTATAAAGTATAGTCATGATAACAAATATTTTCCGCTGGGTGTACCTGCTGTTTCTTATAGTGCTTGCACTCGTAGTTGGCGGCGCCTGCTACCAAACAGTGTCTATAAATCCATACTGGTTAAATGATGTTGCTATGTTCAGAAATTACCAATGGGGCATTGGCTATTTTCCAATTCTTAGCCCGCTTATGACAATGCTGTGGTTGGCCTTGCTTATAATGGGATTTAAAATAAAATTACCCAACAAAAAAGTTCTTTATACAGCTCACTTGTTTTTCCTGCTCATTATAATCAGCACTTTTTCCTGGTTTGCACCGTTCCTGCTTACCTATATGGGACACCCGGAAAACAGCATTTCAAATTGTGAATTGATACCAATGATTGCCACATGGAGCAAATGGGACCGGATCAGGCAGGCAACAGGCCTTGTTCCATTGGCATTGTTTATTTATTACTATGGAAAATTCCAGGTAACAGGAAGCAATGTTTCCTCTATTCTTTAAAACCGCTGCTATTTGTACGATTGGATCACCGGTGAGGTTTACGTTTACTGCATTGTTATCTTTGCAACTCAATTTTTTATTCGCCTAATTAAAACATACTGGCTACCTTAACCTTTATTTTTACGTTGATATTTTGTACGAGTAAAAAATAAACGAAGAAAAAATAAATATGAAACCCAGATCATTGCCTTTAATTTTAACAGCAGTATTTATAATAAGCCTGTATGGTTGTAAAAAGGAAGACAATAGTATTATAATACCAACGCCCCCTACCAATGGCAGCCTGTTGATCTATACAAAAGAACCTACCGACTTTACTACCTGTGGCCCTACCCTGTTAGTAACTTTAAATACAGGCCAGCAATCAACTATTGTAAATTATTACTCCTCTGCCCCTTCCAATTGTTCAAACCAATTTGGCGGTGTTTTTTCGTTGCCCGCCGGTACCTATACTTATACTGTTACAACACTTGGGGGATGCACAACATATAATGGAACCGTGACAGTGGCTGCTGGTGTATGTAATTACCGTAAAATTCATTAATGAATGGTTGTTACATAAATTCTTCACTGCCGGGTGAAGTGGAAGAAAAAGAAACTGGTAATGATCTATTGATAAATTTCCTCTACATAGCAATCAGCAACCTCTACCCTACGTGTGCTGCTGGCAGTTTCAAAATCCACCCATACAGTTGAGCTTTCATTTATTGGGCCAAGCACATCCCTGCAGGCTTTTTCGCCGGGTGCCACCTTTTCTGAATAAATATTGCATCCCCAGCAATAACGTACCGTGTCGGAAGTTTGGTTTACCATACATAAGGTGGCAGTATCACATGGTACCGTTGATCTTTGTTTTTTGCAACTGAATAACATGGCAGAAACCACGAGCAATAAAATAGCAGCTGATCTTTTCATGTGTAGTGTTTAAATGGTTGTAGAATTTTTGTAAATGTATATTTTTATTTCAAATGAACATCTCAACGCTATCCTGAATTTGTACCCGGAACAATCATTCAGAATATAATGGTTACTACCGGCTCTTCTACCGGCACAATGGGGAATATTTTACATTTTAATTGAGCATTACACGCCTCATAATTTATTAAAGCACTTGTAAAACGGGATGGCAGATTATTTGCCACCTGCTTTGTGCAATACATCAGTATTGTAATCTAAAATCTTTTAAAAAATATAAATGATTATTTATGAAAAAGAAAATTATGACAGGCATTGCAGCAGGTCTTTTCTTAACTGTAGCTGGCTTACTAACACCCTCAACAGGCATTGCTCAAAAAGACAAAGCTAAAATGACTGCAGAAAGCAGTGAGGCAAAAGCTGCACTTATAAAAAGCGATGAAGGTTTGGCCAATCTTTTTAAAACAGCATACGGGTACGTTATATTTCCCAATATTGGTAAAGGTGCACTTGTAGTTGGTGGCGCTGGTGGAAAAGGAACAGTGTATGAAGGTGGTAAAGCTATTGGCTGGGCTAAAATGACACAGGTAACTGTGGGTGCACAGGCTGGTGGCCAGGCTTACAGGGAAGTAATATTTTTTGAAACAGAAGAAGCATTAAAACGTTTTAAAGAAGACAAACTTGAATTTAGCGCACAAATGTCTGCCGTAGCGGTAAAGGCAGGCGCTTCTGCTAATGCAAAATATACGGATGGTGTTTTGGTTTTTACTGAAGAAATAGGAGGCCTGATGTTAGAAGCATCTATAGGTGGGCAAAAGCTTACTTACAAACCATTTGATAAAGAGTAGGAATTTTTATAAATAAAAAAACGCCAGGTAATTTTATTACCTGGCGTTTTTTATTATACATAAGCGTTGTTTAGTTGAAATATTATTCCTTTTTCAAACATGCATATCTTCTTTTCTCAATTCAGCGGCTTTTTTCTCAATTCAGGCATGTATGATATTCCTATGCTGTGTATGCATTGCACATTTGCATCACAAATTATAAATCAATCATCATGCGTAACATTTTTTTGTTCCTCTTTATCACTATCATATCACTTGCCTCCTGTAAAAAGTCAGAGCTGGCAAAACCAGCCGAAAATCCTTCATCAACTTTTGCACTCGACTATATGGAAGTGGAAGAAAATCTGTTTGGTGCTTACCTGTACCTGTATGGCAATTTTGGAGACAGCAGTGCCGGTAGTAAAGTAAAGATCGGTAACACGATAATAGATATGACCGCCCAGGCTGACGGCGTTATTCTTTCCTGGACATCGTTCTATATTAAAGTAAGTATTGGTGACCCCAATGACGATGCAGGTGCAGGTTTTGTATCTGTTTTTAATAATGGAAAAGAAACCAATAAACGTATGTTGAATGTATGGGAGATAAGTATGCTTTACAAAGAACCTGATGAAGGATCTATCCTGAAAGAAGTAAGGTTTAATGCGTTCTTACGTGCCGATGCACACCCACACCGCAACATACTTACCTTTTCAAGGCCCAGCACTTTCTCTTCAAGGTCACAGGCTTTTTGGGCCATTGGCGGGCAGGGGTATGCTGCTTATACCGGTGGCGGTAACACGATCTCCCTGGAAGACCGCAGTGGTATAGTAATATGGAATAAACCATACGAGGATCATACAAATGCCAACCACAATTTTCAAAGCGAGGTAACATTTAAAGACGGTGTATTTAAGATAAGTGGCTTGCGTATGCACAAATTGGATGCAACACGTATCTCTAATCTTGCCGACGGAAGCCCTGCTCCTTTTATTAGTGATTATGATTTTCGTGTAGAAGTATTGCCGATGAATGATACGCTAAAACTGGAACTGGATAATGACCGTGCTATAAAAGCCGGCTCATTGGTAACCGGGCCTCATGGCACTCAATATGATTTTACCTGGGATGGCAGCGAAGCTGGTAACCACATGCACAATTTTACATTGCAGTGGGAAAAAGTGGCGCCACGGTTTCAGCAGTAATTGGAAGAGTTGAATATTTGACAAAATAAAAAAGGCTACTATGTAAGGTTGCCTTTAACATGCTAAGCATGCATCTCAGCTTCTTTAAGTTTTGACAAGCCCTGGGCAATACTTTCATCAATTTGATGATAACTGTTGGTAGAAGTATTACCTAACACCGGCTCAAGCAGGTTTTTAAGAGAAGTGGTGTCAGGAGCTTCCCAAATGCAGGTGGCTGATTTGTGTGAAACATCAGGCAAAAAAGCAAGTACTTCAAATCCGGGAGGAAATTTTGCTTCGGACTGAGTAATAGCCAAAAATTTTTCGGGGTCACTGATCTGGTGATGAACAAGTGCGTACATAACAAAAGATTTAAATTGAAAAAAATTGTTTCAGAATACCGTGCAATAATATCCAATGGCATATTAAAAAACGGGTATCTAAATTAGAGCGCAATTCCAGCGATTGCAACTGCTTTTTTTGCACATTTTGGTTTCCGCAGGCGCTGGCCTTATTAGCTTTAGCTGGGGGCCACTAAGAAAATAATACAACAATTACAATGAAAAATATGCGCCAGAACCTATCACTATAACGCTGCATTTTTAGGTATATCTTTTGTAGTTTAGTCATAAATTAAAAACTTGGTTATGAAAAAATTAATGATTGCCTTTGGCATTTCCTCACTGCTGTTTGCCTGCAACAGCGAACAAAAAACAGACACTACTACAGGAGAAAACAAAGCGGACACTTCACAGGCTGAAGTGACCACAACCAAATCAAAGGAATGGATACCGGTTGATTCTGCCACTGCAATGAAAACGATGATGGAAATGGGTACCCCGGGGGAAGAACATAAGATGCTGGCTAAAGGAGACGGTAACTGGAATGCGGAAATGACTACCTGGATGGCCCCGGGTGCAGCACCTATGATTGGGAAAGGCAGTTCTACAAGTAAAATGATAATGGGCGGCCGT
>JAZKGV010000056.1:0-10179 GCA_040385725.1 Bacteroidota bacterium
CAAAGCCCGTAACACCTCTACTGTTACTTCCGTGTCTTTATAAAAATACAGTGGTAAAATTCCCTGTTCAGGGATGAGTTTCAACAAATGTTCTTTCTTGTTCATACAGCAATTTAATTGGGAAACAATGTTACTGGAAATTTATTGGCAGTTATTTATTTTTTACGCAAACGATGACGAGAAAGATATCCTGTTTTTGAGGGCATCTCCGCACTCGATTGCGTAATTAATTATGTAAAAACTGTCAACATTTTTAAAATATTATCTCACTTTTGAATTCCATATTCATCGCTTTCAAAAAAAATTTATTTAACGATTTATGCCGAAGAAAGTAGTTACACTTGGAGAAATAATGCTCCGTTTATCAACTCCCGATTATAAGAGGTTTGTTCAATCTGATACATTTGAAGTTACTTATGGTGGCGGTGAAGCCAACGTGGCAGCAGCCATTTGTAATTATGGTGAAAATGGAACCTTTGTTACCAAAGTGCCAAACAACGCCATTGGTCAAAGTGCCATTAATCACCTTCGCCGTTATGGAGTAGATACGCAACACATTGCAAGAGGCGGTGAAAGATTGGGTATCTACTTTTTGGAAACCGGAGCTTCAATGAGAGCATCACAGGTTATTTATGACAGGGCCGGAGCTTCTATTGCTGATGTGGATGCAAGTGAATTTGATTTTGATAAAATATTTGAAGGTGCTGATTGGTTTCATACAACCGGTATTACACCAGCATTAAGCGATAAAGCCGCTGCATTAACTGAAGCTGCATTAAAAGCTGCTAAAGCAAAAGGTATAACTACCAGTATTGATCTGAACTACCGCAAAAAATTGTGGAGCAAAGAAAAAGCCCGTGAAGTAATGAGCAAATTGTGTCAATATGTAGATGTATGTATCGGCAACGAAGAAGATGCTGATACTACATTAGGTTTTAAAGCTGCACATACAGATGTAACAAAAGGTGAATTGAACCTGGATGGTTTTAAAGATGTGTTCAAACAAATGAAAGATAAGTTTGGATTCAAATTCATTGCTTCTTCATTAAGAGAAAGCTACAGCGCCAGCGATAATGGCTGGAGTGCTTTGGTATATGACGGCACTGATTTTCACCATACAAAAAAATACAACGTGCGTATCATTGACCGTGTAGGTAGTGGCGACAGCTTTGCCAGCGGTTTGATCTACGGTCTTGTAACAGGCATGAGCATGGTGGATGCATCTGAATTTGGCGTAGCGGCTTCAGCAATAAAACATACCATTCCCGGCGACCTTAACCATGCAACATTGAGTGATGTGAAAGAACTGGTGAAAGGTGATGGCAGCGGAAGGGTTCAAAGATAAATCGTAATACCCTCATAGTTAATCGGGTTTAGTTTTGGTTACCAACCCTTGCTTCAATTGGCCCTTCTCTTCCGGGAAGGGCATTTTTTAAAAAAGAAAATTATGATCATAGATTCATTAGAGAACGCTTACAAATACACTGACCTGCATAAAAGCTTCAGTAAAGCATTCCAGTTTATCAACCATACCAATTTAGATACGGTGGAGGCAGGGAAATTTGAAATTGACGGAAAAGAAATTCATGCTTCTGTTTCTGTAAAAGATGGCGTGAAAGCCGGAGAAGCAAAATATGAAGCACATGACCATTATATTGATATACAGGTATGCCCTACCGGCAGCGAAACAATAGGATGGAAGACAAGAAAAAAATGCAACGATATTAAAACCCCCTACAACCCAGAGAAGGATGTTACCTTTTACAATGTAGAACCTGACACTTACTTTAATTTACAAGCCGGCCAGTTTGTGATCTTCTTTCCGGAAGATGTGCATGGGCCATTGATTGGTGAAGGCCCGGTGAAAAAATTAGTGGTGAAGGTGAAAATTTAAAAGAAGAAAAACCATTCTATAAAGCATACACATAATGAAGAAATTATGTTGTATGCTTTTTTGTTTTAGAACGGTATATGTTAAAAGGCATTAAGCAGCGTTTTCAAATTCCTTCCTGTATTTCAGCGGCGTGGTTTGTTTGGTGGTTTTAAACTGCTTGCTGAAATGAGCCCAGCTATTATAACCACTTTCATAACATATCTCTGTTACAGGCTTGTTTGTTGAAGTAAGTAATTTACAGGCGTGACTGATACGTAAGTCCTGTAAAAATTCAAAATAGGTTTTCTTAATATTCTTTTTAAAGAACCTGCAGAATGTGGGAATGCTCATACCTGCGATCGTTGCCACTTCCGATAATTTTATTGGCTCAAGATAATACCTGAAAGAATAATCAATGATCTTTTCAATTGCCGGGTTGATGGTATTAGCGACATCTGAAAAATTTTCCGTGAGCAATAAATAATTTCTTGACACACTTATTTGCTGCAGGCATTCTAATAATAAAGAGATCCGCTCAAAACCTGTGCTTTTTTCCAGTTGAAGAATAGTGTTAGCAGCCTGCGTTCTTTGCTTCTTTAATAATTGTATCCCGTTATTCCTGTTTAGCATTGCTGCAATACTTTTCATTTCAGGCTGTGTTAAAAAGTTATCGCCAAAAACAGAACCATGAAAATGCAGTACCAATGCAGCGCCGATACGCTGCCGGTTATTTTTCCTGAACCAATGCGGAAGATTGCCAGCTAAAAAATATACATCGCCGGGTTTATACTCTCCTACAAAATCACCAATCATAGCTGTTCCGTAGCCTTCCTTTATCAATATCAATTCATATTCTTCATGCTTGTGCCAGTTGGTTTCAAACTTGGGAGTGCGGTAAGTACGGCAGGCAAAACTTTGTCCCGGATCCAGATGTATCTTCTGTATAAGTGTTTTCATTACCTGCTATTTTATCAGTAATAAATACAAAATACTATATAAACTGATAAGATAGCATATTTTTTTTCTAAAATAGCGGTTGCATCCGCTATGAAAATAGTAAACCTTTACTGTATAATAAATTGCTTGCCGCTATGCTCCTTCTTGGTATTGATATTGGCACCTCTTCTGTTAAAGTATCTGTTGTTGATACCTATAGCCAGCGTTGTATCGCTTCGGCACAGTTTCCGGAAACCGAAGCAGAGATCATCTCCGTACGTCCCGGTTGGGCAGAACAATCGCCTGAACAATGGTGGGATCATGTACGCCAGGCCATACTGAAAGCCAATGCATCAAAATTGTATGACCCTGCAAAGATCAATGCTATTGGCATTGCCTATCAAATGCACGGGCTTGTTTGTATTGATAAAAATTATCAACTACTCCGCAACAGCATTATCTGGTGTGATAGCCGGGCAGTCCAATACGGCAACCATGCTTTTGACAATATTGGCCATGATAAATGCCTTACTCATTTATTAAATTCTCCCGGCAATTTTACTGCAGCCAAATTAGCCTGGGTAAAAGAAAATGAGCCGGCGCTGTATGAAAAGATCTATAAAATAATGCTGCCCGGAGATTTTATAGCTATGAAACTAAGTGGAGACATTACCACCAGTATTGCTGCATTGAGCGAAGGCGTATTTTGGGATTTCAAAAAAGATGTTTTATCAGCAGATGTCTTCAAATATTTTGATTATAAAAAATCATTTATCCCTGAAATAAATCCTGTATTTGGCGAACATGGAAAACTACTTGGTTCAGTTGCGAATGAGCTTGCATTGACAACGGGCATACCGATAACATACAAAGCAGGTGATCAGCCTAACAATGCACTTTCATTAAATGTAATGGAGCCCGGAGAGGTGGCGGCAACTGCAGGAACCAGTGGTGTGATCTATGCGGTTACGGACCAGCTTGTATATGATAAACAATCAAGGATAAACAGTTTTGCCCATGTAAATTATACAACAGAAGAAAAAAGGTTGGGTGTGCTTTTATGCATTAATGGAACAGGCATTTTAAATAAATGGATAAAGAATACTGCCGGCAATAGCAATGACTATGATACTATCAATGCGCTTGCATCAGCTGTGCCTGCAGGAAGTGATGGTTTAATCGTTTTGCCATTTGGCAATGGAGCAGAAAGAATGCTGCAAAATAAAATAGTGCAAAGCCATATTCAGAATATTGATTTTAATATTCATACGCCTGCACATGTTTATCGTGCCGCACAGGAAGGAATTGCATTTGCTTTCAGGTATGGTCTGGATATTATAAAAGAGAACGGAATAGAACCACAGGTGATAAAAGCCGGTCATGCCAATATGTTTTTAAGCAATGTATTTACGCAGAGCTTTGTAAATGCAACCGGTGTTCCTGTTGAATTATACAATTGCGATGGAAGTGTTGGCGCTGCTTTAGGCGCAGGCATTGGCGCTGGTTTATACAGCGACGCAAAACAAGCATTTGGAAAATTTGTACCCGTGCGTTCTGTTAAACCAAAGATGAAAACAGCGTATGATGAAATGTATATGAAATGGAAACAGGCTTTGGAATCACATCTTTCTCAGCAATAAATTTTTTTAAAAATAAATTCAACAGTTATGTCAGTAGTTACAGGCCAAAAAGAGTTTTTTAAAGGTATTGGCAAAATACAATTTGAAGGATTGGAAACAGATAATCCTTTAGCATTCCGTTGGTATGATGAAAATAAAATAGTAGCCGGGAAAAAGATGAAAGACTGGATGCGTTTTGCATGTGCTTACTGGCACAGCTTCTGCGGTAATGGCGCTGATCCTTTTGGAGAACCCACGCATTTATTTCCATGGAGTGAGAAAGCAGATGCAGTAGAGAGAGCAAAAGATAAAGCAGATGCCGCCTTTGAGTTTATTACCAAACTGGGTTTGCCATACTATTGTTTTCATGATGTGGATGCAGTGGATTATACCAATGATATAAATGAAAATGATAAAAGGTTACAAGCGATCACAGCATACTTCAGTGAAAAGCAAAAAGCAAGTGGCGTAAAATTATTATGGGGCACAGCCAATCTTTTCAGCAACAGGCGGTATATGAATGGCGCTGCCACCAATCCTGATTTTCATGTGCTGGCTCATGCCGGGGCACAAGTGAAAGCTGCATTGGATGCTACGATTGCACTTGATGGAGAGAACTATGTTTTCTGGGGTGGCCGGGAAGGTTATATGAGCCTGTTGAATACGAACATGAAAAGAGAAAAGGAACATCTTGCCCGTTTCCTCCATACTGCTAAAGATTATGCAAGGCGCAATGGTTTTAAAGGAACATTCTTTATTGAACCAAAACCCTGTGAACCCAGCAAACACCAGTATGATTATGATTGTGAAACAGTGATTGGTTTTTTACGCCAGTACGATCTGCTGAATGATTTTAAACTGAATATAGAAGTGAATCATGCCACATTAGCTGGCCATACATTTACGCATGAGTTACAAGTGGCTGCAGATGCAGGTTTATTAGGAAGCATGGATGCCAACCGTGGAGATTACCAGAATGGATGGGACACAGATCAGTTTCCTACCAATATAAATGAACTTACTGAAGCAATGTTGATAATTATAGAAGCCGGCGGTTTTGCCGGAGGTGGTATTAACTTCGATGCAAAGATCAGGAGGAACAGCACTGATGCAGCAGACCTGTTTTATGCTCATATTGGCGGCATGGATGCTTTTGCAAGGGCTTTGATAACTGCAGATGCTGTTTTGCAAAGATCTGATTATAAAAAATTAAGGGCAGAACGCTATGCTTCTTTTGACAGCAGCAAAGGAAAGGAATTTGAAGAAGGAAAATTAACGCTGGAAAGTTTAAGGTTATATGCTGTTGAAAATGGCGAGCCAAAAACAATCAGCGGGAAGCAGGAATATCTGGAGAATGTAATAAACCGTTATATTTAACCTTTGCTGATTTTATAAAACTGCTGTATGAATAGTTTACAAACAAAAGATTACCTGGTATTCCTTTTTTATTTTATTGTAGTTGCCGGTTATGGCTATTGGGTTTACCGCCGTAAAAAGAAAGCAACGGTATCTGCATCGCATGACTATTTTTTGGCAGAAGGTTCACTCACCTGGTGGGCTATCGGCGCTTCACTTATTGCTTCTAATATTTCTGCAGAACAGTTTATAGGCATGAGCGGCAGTGGTTTTAAAATGGGGCTTGCCATTGCCACTTACGAGTGGATGGCGGCTGCAACACTGATGGTGGTGGCCATCTTTTTTATTCCTGTTTATCTCAAGAATAAAATTTATACCATGCCTCAGTTTCTGAACCAGCGTTACAACGGAACTGTGGCAATGATCATGGCAGTATTCTGGTTGCTCCTGTATGTAGTGGTAAACCTCACCTCTATATTGTATCTCGGTGCACTCGCTATCAACAGTATTTCCGGCATTAATATTACACTTTGCATGTATGTATTGGCCATCTTCGCCATCTTTATTACACTCGGCGGCATGAAGGTGATCGGATATACAGATGTAATACAGGTTTTCTTTTTAATCCTCGGTGGCCTGGTAACAACTTACCTGGCATTGAATTTAGTATCAGAAAAATTTGGCACTACCGGTGTGGTAAATGGTTTTAATATAATGACCGACCGGGCCAACGACCACTTCCACATGATATTTAAAAAAGAGAATCCCAACTATATGGATCTGCCGGGGCTTACTGTTTTAATTGGCGGCATGTGGATCGTAAATTTGAATTACTGGGGCTGCAACCAATACATTACACAAAGGGCATTGGGTGCAGACTTAAAAACTGCAAGAAGCGGAATTTTATTTGCTGCTTTTTTAAAGCTACTCATGCCTGTTATTGTAGTGCTTCCCGGCATAGCAGCGTTTGTATTGCACCAGCAGGGTAATTTTCAAACAGAAATGTTAGCCGATGGCGAAATCAACCCCGATAAGGCATACCCTGTGCTTTTGAACCTGCTGCCAGCTGGTTTAAAGGGATTGGCATTTGCAGCGCTTACAGCAGCAATTGTAGCATCGCTGGCGGGCAAAGCAAACAGTATTGCCACCATTTTTACACTGGATATTTATAAGAAAAAACTACGCCCCGATGCAGATGAAAAGAAAATGGTGCAGGTAGGCAAGATAACAGTTATTGTTGCCATGATCTTAGCCGTTATTATTGCGCCGCTGATGGGTATTGATAAAAAAGGGGGCTTTCAATACATACAGGAGTACACAGGATTTGTAAGCCCTGGTATTTTTGCCATGTTCATACTTGGCTTTTTTTGGAAAAAAACCACCTCTAACGCAGCGTTGTTTGCAACAGTAGGAGGTTTCGCTTTTTCACTGTTCTTTAAATTTTTACCCGGCTTTATGAACCTACAGTTTTTGGAGCAATTCAATTTTGCAAAAGCAAATGCAAATGGTGTTTATGAAATACCTTTTTTAGACAGGATGGGTTTTGTGTTTGCAATTTGTGTGCTGGGTATGGTGTTGATCAGTTTGTATGAAAACAAAAAAGGTATAAAAGCAAAAGGGCTGGAGATAGAAAGAAGCATGTTTAAGATGAACCCATCGTTTGCCGTAGGTTTTTTAATTGTTTGCGGCGTGATAGCGGCTTTATACACTATTTTTTGGTAAAAGATCCTTTACAGTTTTAGTGATTGGATACGGGCCAGGCCTGGTAAGATCGGTTATTCTTTTCTGTAGTCATTATTGCAGCGATATTCATTTATTTTTCACACCTGGATATAGCATAAATCCACTGGCATCGTTTGCACAAAAAACCGGCACCGCCCCGGCTATTTTTTTTACCTTACAGGCTAATGAAATGCTTGCCAAACCTGCATTTCCACTAACAGTAATTTCTTGCAAACACGTTTAATTAAATACAGGATCAGCATTCTGCATAGTATATGAAGTACTTTATCAAAACATCCATCCAACTAATAGTTTTACTTATCTCGATCAACAGCTTTGCACAGGATGTGTGTGCCCCTGTTGGATGGGCCACACAAAATGGCGGTGTTACCGGCGGGGGAAATGCTACCCCAACCGTTGTAACCACTTACACTGCTTTGCGTACAGCTATTACTTCTGCTGCTGTAAAAGTGGTGCATATATCAGGTGTTATTAATGTTCCGCTTAATGGCAAGATCAGTTTCCAGGACCAGACAGGAAAAACAATTTTTGGTTTGCCGGGTGCAAGACTAATTTCCACAGACCTGACAGCAGGAGGTTCTGGCATCTTATATGTAAAAAGGTGCACCAATATAATTATCCGCAACATAACTTTTGAAGGCCCCGCCGCTTTTGATGAAGATGGTAATGATAATGTAACCATTGAAAACAGCAGCCGTATCTGGGTTGACCATTGTGAATTCCAGGATGGTATGGATGGAAACTTAGACATAAAGAGTGCGGCTGATCTTGTTTCTGTAACCTGGTGTAAGTTTACTTATCTCAAACCACCGATAGCTGGTGGCTCCGGTGGTTCAAACGATCACCGGTTTTCTAATTTATTGGGTTCAAGCGATGATGCCATCGAAGACAGGACAAAGCTGAATATTACTTTTCAATATTGCTGGTGGGCAGAGGGTTGCAAAGCAAGAATGCCAAGAGTAAGGTTTGGGAAAGTGCATATTGTAAATAATTTTTTTAATAGTACGGTGGCTTCGCAATGTGTGCAGGCAGGCTTTGAAGCTAACCTGCTGGTTGAAAGCAATGTGTTTGAAAATGTGCGTATCCCTATTGACAGGATGGCGAATAATTTTACTGCTGTTACCGCACAGAATAATATTTTCACTAACACAATCGGTAATACAGCAGGCAGTGGCACAGCATTTACGCCACCATATACATTAACCATCTCTCCTGCCGCCAGTGTAAAATCAATTGTAAGCAATTCCTTTTGTGGTGCTGGTGCTACTTTACAAAGCCCAACCGCCTGCGGATGCGGCGTGTATTCATTAACCACGGCAGTATTACCTGCAGCCAGTGGAACGGTTACAAAAAATCCTGATGCTGCTTTGTATGCACCAGACAGTATAGTAACAGTGACAGCTACCCCGGTTGCCGGGTATGAATTTGCAAACTGGAGCGGCGATGCAACAGGAAGTAATTTGGCTACTACAGTAACAATGACCGCCAACAAAACAGTTACGGCCAACTTTCAACAAATACAATCGCCAACATTAAATGCGGATGCAACACAACCATCTTATCCAAATACTAATAAACCATATCTCACTATTGTATCAGGAAGTAATAAAACATCTTATGTAAGCGGTGTATTGAACGACCCAACTGATGCAGCGGTAACAAAAGGAATTGTGTTTACTGTATCAAGTACAAGTGCTGTTATAAATGCAACTACTTCTAATTCGTCTGTTGTTCCATTAAGTAATATCAATATCAGTAAAGTAAACGGAAAGCATACTGTAAAGATCACTCCTGTTGCCATTGGATATGCAACCATTAATTTAGTTGCAACAAACAGTGCAGGCAGTTCATCCACTTATAAAATTGAATACGCCGCTTCGGCTGCATCAGCCAATCCGTCCAAAACATTTTTTCATACCAATAGTTCTGATGCGTCTGGCGCTTCGGCTGTTGACAGCAATTATATGTTTGTAGCAGATGATGAAGGAAACGCCATACGTTTATACAGCCGTAAAAATTCTGGTAAAGAATTATATTCCTTAGATGTGGAGAGTGCTGTTGGCGCTTCTTCAGAATGTGATCTGGAAGGTTCTTCCACGAGTGTAAAATTTAATGCCGGCAAAAGAATTTACTGGATAGGTTCATTAGGCAATAATAAAAGCGGCGAATTAAAACCCGACCGCAATAAAGTAATTGCAACAGAAGTAAGCGGTGACAGTTCTAATGCAACGCTTACGATGAAAAGTTATTCCAATCAATTCCGGACTGCATTGATTGCATGGGGCAATACACAGGGATGGAATTTTACTACATCGTCTGCTGATGGCATGATACCAAAACGCATTGATGGTTTTAATGTGGAAGGTCTATCGATAACAAAAGGAGGCGATACAGCATATATTGGTTTCCGTGCGCCTTGTGTACCAGTGAAAGGGATTACACCAACAGTATCCAATAGAAAATACGCCATTATTGCGCCGGTAACAAATTTTGAAACCATATTGAACGGCAATGGCAATGTAAGTACTGCCCCACTAACAGGAGAGCCTATCCTTTTTGACCTGGAAGGATTGGGGATAAGGAGTATAGAAAGAGTGGGCAATGGAAATTATTTAATTGTTCTGGAATAGTTACTGCAGTATACAATAAAAT
>JAZKGV010000057.1:0-1710 GCA_040385725.1 Bacteroidota bacterium
GGCGACCAGGTTTTGTCAAATCCTTCCAGCAGGTAACTGTACTCAATATTTGATTGCTGGGCATATACAGGCGAAGCAAACTCAAAATGAAGAGAATTGTCTGAATGAGCCAGCTGCTGCTTTTTATTATTGCTGCCGGCACTTTCCTCATTTACATCCCCACTATATCCTCCAAATAAAACTTTATCCTTACTGTTTATGAATTTCACAGCAGTTATTTGTATACTCAAAGGATATTTTTTGTGTTTGTACTGTTCATAATTGATGTGATAAAATCCCTTGTCGCCCCCTATAAATACATTGTTTTTGTTTAATGGAAAAACATGTTCATACCCGCTGATAAATTTGTTAGAGAGTTCAGGAAAATATATTATGAAAGGTTTGGAAGCAGACATATCCACAACACCAAGCACCTCATCAAACACAAACCAAACGTTCCCGGTTTCGTCTTCCTTCATGTACCGGATACTTTTATTCGGGAAAAGCCCGTTGTAAAATTTGGAAAGCAAAAAGCTGTCTTTTATTTGGTCGTATTCGTAAATACCATTTTCTGTGGCAAGGATTATCGCGTTCCTTATTTTAAAAATATAGTTGCCCTGGGAAGATCTTAAACCGCTTCTCTGCGTATAATTTTTTGTCCCGGGAGTATTTCCATTCAACTGAACCTGGTAAACACCTTTGTAGGGGTGCGAGATCCAGATTCTCTCATTCTCCATGCATACGAACCTCGCCGATTCAAAATGCGCAACAATGTGTTTATCCGAAAAAACGCCGTCATTATAATCATAGAAATTGATGCCCTGGTAACTACCTGCTATCATTACGGCCGAAGGCTGCACACTATAAAAGGGCTGAAAAGTCCAGAATCCGGATGTTTTGTCAATAGCTTTTGCGGTATTGTTTTCAATAACGAAAGCACCGTCGTGATGGCCCATTAAAAGTTTGCCATTTACTTCTGACAAATTCCACACCTGCCCCTTCGTATTATTTACAAGTTTGAATTCTCCTTTAATGTAACTGAGATCTTTTTCCGGGTACAATCCTGTTTTATAAAGTCCATTGGATGTACCAATATATAACTCGTTTTGGTAGATGCCTGCAGCATAACCGGAACCCTCGTTAATGTAATTGGAATAAATGTGTTTCACTGCGTTGTTGTAGGGAATAAAATCTATTCCGTTATCCAGGCCCAGCCATAAATTTTTCTCTTTGTCAAGAAAAATGTCAAGGATATTATTATTTTGAAGGCCTTCCTTCCGGGAAAAACTTTGGACCAGGTTTCCTTTTTTATCGATGATATAACACCCGTCCAGGTTGGTCGTAAGTGCAATATGATCGGGGTTTACCATTACCGATGCAGACATATGCGTTTCCATAACAGCGTCTAAAAAAGCGGATCGAAGGCGCTTAATGCTCTCCCCAACCAGGAGGTAAACGCCATTTTTTACAGTGGTAAGGAGAGCGCTGTCCTTGCCAATAACGGATAAGGAAGTGGCGAAGTAGTCAGGAGGCAATTCGCTTTGCTTCAAAAAAGGTTTCCAGTAGCCATTTTCAAATGAAAGCAGGCCCTTGTCAAAATCCTGGGCAATGAGCCTGTCCGCACATACGGTGATAAAGCGCCAATGAATGCTATTAAAAACATTACAGTGATCATCGGTTAACTGGAATATTTTGTTACTCGTTTGAAAAAAAGCAGTGTTTTTAAAAAAA
>JAZKGV010000057.1:1720-1927 GCA_040385725.1 Bacteroidota bacterium
CTGTAAAGCTTCTTTCTTTCGCCGGTACCTTTTCTTTGAGTGAATGGTAACTGAGCTGGCCATTGCCCGCTTTGGTAAAGTAACCAAACTCATCCTGGCCCCCCACATACAGCTTATTGTCAGGTCCAAATTCAAGGCATCTTACAATACTTTTGTTTGGGAGGGGATAAGTTTTCCAGTTAATACCATCAAACGTCAGCAGGCCCT
>JAZKGV010000058.1:0-20392 GCA_040385725.1 Bacteroidota bacterium
TCTTAACTGCTCCATGTAATTTTCCTGTTTAAATTTTGTTTGCTTCAGTTTCTTTATAAAAAATAAGGTGTTGAGGTAACTGATGTCAAAGTGATGTTGTTCATGTTCCAGTATATAAGCAGTCTTTCCTTTTTCTTTCATCCATGATCCTTTCTTATCAAAGCTGCAATAAATACCAATGGATAAAGTTGCCTTATCCCCTTTACTGTGAAAACTGGTAGTAAATACAAAACCAGAAGCAGTGATGGCAACAGCATTGGGAGTGTTATCAGGACTGCCTGCAAAATCTTCAATAGACAATTGATGGCCTGGATCGTAAAGTATATTATTATCTGCATCAGGAATATCAGTAACCCAGTTGATACTGGTTTCAACCTTTTGTGCAACAAGAAACATGCTGGCAAATAAGAGAACAGTTAAAGAAAGAAAATGCTGATACAATTTCATGTTATAAAGCAACGAAAAAATACTTTACCGGGGCAATGCAGTTGGATGGTTTAGAAATAAATTAACAGGCTACGATTCGGTGTAGTTAAGGTCTTTGTGAAAAGTTTCCTCTGTAAAATAAGCTGCGATCAAGGTAATTACCATTACAATAATTCCGGTGATAACGCCACTCCGGATGATCGTCCAACCCCAGCTTTGCTGAAAAAGATCATAAAACATCATATTGATAAGGGGTAAAGCACCTCTAACTACGTTTGGTATGGTGGTAGCAGCAGTAGCTCTTAAATTTGTACCAAATTGTTCTGCACCCATTGTTACAAAGATTGCCCAAAAGCCTGTACTAAAACCCAGAAAGCCACACGCTACATACATCATCTCATCTGTCTTTATTATTCCGCTAAAAAAGAAGATGCCGGAAATAATGGTAAATAGATAAAATAAATACAGTGCCTTCTTCCTGCTTTGAAAATACTGGCTCACCAACCCAACTAATATATCTCCTATTGCAATAGAAGCATATGCATACATAATTGCCCGGCCCGATTCAATTGCGTTTTCGCCGTAAAAGGCTTTTGCAAAGCGATTGCTGTAGTTTACCAGTATCCCAATCACAAACCAGGTAGGTAACCCTATAAGAATAGCCAGTATGTATTTTTTAAACCGTTTACCATTATTAAAAAAGGCTAACAAATTTCCTCTCGATACACCTTGTTCTTTTACTTCTTTAAACATTCCACTTTCTGCAACCGTTATACGCAAAAAAAGCAATGATACGCCAAGCCCTCCGCCTATCTTGTAGCACAAGCGCCAGTCTTCCGTAAACTTAAAAGTAAAATAAGCAAACACAGCTCCAAACAAACCAATGCCAGCTACCAATGAAGTACCGATACCTCTTTTATTTTTAGGGAGCAGTTCGCTTACCAATGTGATACCGGCACCCAGTTCACCTGCCAGCCCTATGCCTGCAACAAATCTTGCATAAGCATACTGATCCGTGTTTTGCACAAAGCCGGTAATAAAGTTGGCAACAGAATAAAGAATGATCGAACCAAATAAAACTGACAGCCTTCCTTTTTTATCTCCCATAATACCCCACACAATTCCTCCAATGAGAAGGCCTACCATTTGCCAGTTAATGATCTTTGTGCTTGCCGCCAGCACGGCCTTGCCATCCAATAAATTAATGCCGAGGTCCTGTAAACTTGGTTCCCTTACGATGGTAAACAGAAGGAGATCATATATATCAACAAAATAACCCAACGCAGCTACAATTACTGCCAGGTTAAAAATGGAACTGGGTTGTTTATTCATACAAACAAGAAACCGTTTTAGTGTTTTTTCTTTTTGCCAAAAAATAATTTGATGAATACCGGTGCAGTAGTAAGCAACACTATTCCCACTACAATTATTTCGAGATGTTCTTTTAGATCAAATCCAAATTGAGCCAATATCCACTTTTGAAGAAAATGCCCGGCCACCAGCATGCTCAATACCCACATAAAACATCCCAAAACATTATAGTATGTGAATTTCTTTTTATCCATGTGTACAATGCCGGCAACAATAGGTGCAAACGTTCTTACGATCGGCAGGAACCTGGCGAACACGATAGCACCACCACCATGTTTTTTATAAAACTCCTGCGCCTCATGTAAATATTTTTGTTTGAAAATGAAATTGTCTTTCCACGAATACATGGCCGGGCCAACTTTTCTTCCAAACCAATAGCCAACACTATTACCAATAATACCGGCTACGGAAATAAGCAACCATAATACCAGCAACTGTAAATACTCATTATGTATAAATGAAAATATAGATTCTACTAATTCTGCATTATAAATACCGGCAACAAAAAGCAAACTATCTCCAGGCAAAAAGAAACCTGCAAACAAACCTGTTTCTGCAAAAATGATAAAGAGTATCAGCCATAAACCTCCATTAACAATATAGAACATCGGTGTTACCAGGTCGATCCAGCTGAAATTCTTTTTTACTTTCAGCACATTGTTCCTATCAATAGTTTGAAGCGATACAGCAGCCGTATCAAAATTTTCCTTGCTTACTTTTATAAAATCATTTTTTGCAGCGTTGATAGTTACATGGCCTTTTGCATCAGTAACAAATTTTTCACCAGTAGAAACAAGTGTTATAGTATCTTCCTTTAAAGCCGTTTCGTACTGGCTTTGAATAGTTATTTGCAGGGGGGCGGATTGTGCATTTACCAACTGCAACAAACAACCAAATAAAATACAGCTTAATAAAAATTTCTTCTTCATTAGATAAACTAATTATTTATGTTCATGCCCTGATGATGGCCATGATGATGTGGATGTTCATGATGATGCCCGTGGCTTAACTCTCCTTCCCATTTACTTACCACGGCTGTTGCAATACTGTTGCCAACCACATTGGTGGCACTTCTTCCCATATCAAGCAAAGGGTCAATACCCAATAATAAAGCAATGCCAGCCTCAGGGATGTCAAATGTTGCTAATGTTCCTGCAATTACTACTAATGATGCCCTTGGTACACCGGCGATACCTTTACTCGTCAACATCAACACCAGCAACATGGTTATTTGTGTTGGGATCGGGATATGCATGCCATAACTCTGTGCAATAAACAGCGACGCAAAAGTCATATACATCATGCTGCCATCAAGATTAAACGAATAACCCAAGGGCAACACAAAACTTACGATCTTATCCTTACAACCAAAACGTTCCAACTCAAGCATTGTTTTAGGAAATGCCGCTTCGCTGCTGGCCGTACTGAAGGCAAGCATAATTGGTTCTTCCATGCGGCGGAGCAAATTAAAAACTCTTTTCTTTATAAATATAAATCCGGCAAGCGCCAGTATCAACCACAGCAACAACAATCCAAAATAAAACTCACCAATAAATATGGAGTAGGTTTTTAAAATACCTAATCCTTGCTTTGCAATGATAGCCGTCATAGCACCAAACACAGCCAGTGGTGCAAAGCCACTCATTACATACGATGTTATCCTTAACACAATATGTGAAACAGCATCCAATGCCTTTACTACTGGCTTTGCTATATCGCCTAATGCTGCAGCGGCCACACCAAAGAAAAGTGAGAAGACAACTATCTGTAATATTTCATTCTTTGCCATTGCATCCACCACACTGGCAGGAAATACATGGTAAAAAAAATCTTTCACCGTCATGGCAGCTTTATCAATACCGGTATTCACACTACTGTCTGGTAAGGGAAGATTCATTCTTACGCCGGGTTCAAAAATATTTACCAGCACCATCCCCAGCAACAAACTCACCAGCGATGCACTCAGAAACCAAAGCATTGTTTTACCACCAATTCTTCCTACAGCTTTTATATCTCCCAGTTTAGCAACACCCACCACTAATGTGGTAAACACCAGCGGCGCCACTATCATTTTTATCAGGCGAAGAAAAATATCAGCAAGGATAGTAAACCAGTCAAGCTTTTTATCACGGGCTTTTATTGTTTCACTTTTTTGTACTGCAACCTGGTCCTTTTGTTTCAGTAAAAATTTATACCCAGGCGCAGCTGTATCCATTTGTACGGCCAGTAAAGCATTGATCGATTTTAAAGAATCGCCGAGTAATTTAATATCAGCAAGCGCTGTTATTTCATCAGGTGTATTCAGCAGGTTATGTTCGGCAGCTTTTTTCTGTTCTGCAATTTTTTTTTGTTGCCCGGTTAAAGCAGAAAATACAATACTGTCTTTGGGTGTTTCATAGGGCTTCATCAATTTCTGAAGGTGCTGCACCTGTATATCAGCATTGGCAATACGCCTGTTCTCCTCCCCTACATAATTTTTATTGAAAATAAAACCCAATGCGATCCCCAGCACCAAAGCGATACCAATGTATAAGGTGAGCCTGTTTTTTTTCCCGGATTTAACTTCCATAATATTTGCTGCGGCTCCCGGCTTTGGCGGGATTTAATTTTGCAATATAATGTTTAATAGCTGTTAACCACCGCTGCTCATAAAAAAACAGCGGCGATTGGGATGTTTGGATTTATTGCTTATTTTTCCGTTCCGATTGCTATCGGAACATCACTTATCAAAACCACTACTTAATATGAGTTTATTTGTAAAAAAGCCTATGGCATCATTAATGAATGAAGCTGAAGAAACCGGCACACATACATTAAAAAGAACATTAGGCGCCGGCGGCCTGGTTGCATTGGGCATTGGAGCTATTATTGGTGCTGGCTTGTTTTCTATTACAGGTATGGCAGCGGCTAATCATGCCGGCCCAGCTATCACTATTTCATTTATTGTAGCTGCTTTGGGGTGCCTGTTCGCAGGATTGTGCTATGCCGAATTTGCTTCTATGATACCTGTAGCAGGTAGTGCTTATACATACTCATATGCTACTATGGGTGAATTTATTGCATGGATAATTGGATGGGACCTTGTATTGGAATATGCAGTAGGTGCAGCAACTGTTGGCATTAGCTGGAGCCGCTACCTTGTAAAATTCCTGGAAGGTTTTGGAGTTGAGCTTCCACATAGTCTCACTGTAGGTCCCTGGGATGGTGGTATTATCAACCTGCCTGCTGTTTTTATAATCGTTTTAATGAGCTTATTACTTATAAAGGGAACCAAAGAAAGTGCTATGGTGAATGCAGTGATAGTGGCACTTAAAATATCTGTTGTACTTGTTTTTATTTTTCTTGGTTGGAAGTATATTAATAATGACAATTACCATCCTTATATCCCTGACAATACAGGGAATTTTGGCAACTTTGGATTTAGTGGTATCATCCGTGCTGCAGCAATCGTATTTTTTGCCTATATCGGCTTTGATGCCGTAAGTACTGCAGCACAGGAAGCAAAAAATCCAAAACGTGATATGCCATGGGGAATATTAGGTTCACTGGCTATCTGTACAGTACTCTACATTTTATTTGCACATGTTATGACAGGTGTTACGAGTTACACAACCTTTGCAGGCAAAGATGGTATTGCCCCTGTTGCCGTTGCTATTGACCACATGGGTACAGCAGATGCAAGTGGTGCAATACAACCTGATTATCCATGGCTTAACCGTGCTATCATTGTAGCGATACTTGCCGGCTATGCTTCTGTTATATTGGTAATGCTAATGGGGCAAAGCAGGGTTTTCTTTAGTATGAGCAAAGATGGTTTGATACCAAAAGTGTTTTCTGCTGTGAACCCTTCTACACAAACACCAGCGAAAAGCAATTTATTATTTATGCTTTTTGTTAGTCTTTTTGCAGCTTTTGTACCTGCCAGGGTCGTTGGAGAAATGACAAGTATAGGAACCTTATTTGCTTTTATACTGGTATGTATCGGTGTATGGGTAATGCGTAAAAAAATGCCTGAAATTCCAAGAGCGTTTAAAACCCCAATGGTTCCATTAGTGCCTATCCTGGGTATTGGAGTTTGTTTGTTTATGATGGTGTTTCTACCAATGGATACATGGATACGTTTATTGGTGTGGATGCTTATTGGTATGGACATTTACCTGGTATATGGCGCCAAACACAGCCATCTTGGTAATGGTACTGATAACAGGAAAGGAATGAAGACAGCCCGTTTAACCGGCATTATACTCAGCGTTTTATTAATTGTAACAGGTTTGTTACATCAATATACTGTTGGTTTTGATACAGACAGAACATTGATGTACATCTCTTTAATTTTTGCTTTTGTACACTTTGGGGTTTTTGGGAGAAAGCTTGGAAGAATTGAAAGTAAAGATTAATTGTAGAAGAATATTATATACCCAATCCCCCGGCATCTCCGGGGGATTTTTTATTAAAATGAAATGATGGCATCAACTAAAGTTGTTAATATGAGAAGCTCAATCCCGAAGGGATGCAATGATTATAACAAACAAAGAATCGTACACTTTGATATCAAACACTGAAGGGGTGGCATAATTAAATCTTCAATCATACCATTCAAAAAGATATTTTTCATCATATTCAATTTCAAACTTCTTCATAAACTCCATGTATTCTTCCCTGAATGTTTTCTTCTTATGATGTTGTTCCTGGTTCAATATATAATCATACACGTTGTTGATGTGTGAATGAGAATAGGAAAATGCTCCATATCCTTCCTGCCATTCAAATTTTCTCTTTACAAATTTGCTTTTATTTATGAAGTTGGTGGAATTATTTTTTACATCCCTTATTAGATCAGCAATTGACATCGCAGGCCGTAAACCCACAAAAGCATGAATGTGGTCGGGCATGCCATTTACAATAATGGGTTTCTGATTTTTACCTTTAATAATTCCGGCAATATATTTATGAAGTTCTATACTCCACTTATTACTGATTAAATTCTCTCTTCCTTTTACAGCAAATACCATTTGAATATAGATTTGTGAAAATGTGCCTGGCATAAAATACATTTTAAGGTTAGAAAATATGTAGTATTGGTTTTCATATGCGTAAATAAATTTAAGCTATTGGCTCCAAAATCCCGAAGGGATGCCATGATTATAGTACTACCACATATTATTTCATGATAGCAAACCCCGAAGGGGTGACATAGCAAAAGTCTTATCACTAATATAAAATATTGACAACCGCATGATTGCAAAGTATGCCACCCCTTCGGGGTTTGCTTTCCATTTATGTATTCTGCACTTTTACTATAATCATTTCAGCCCTTCGGGCTTACCTGCAAAAATTCCTTTTGGAAATCTCCAACTAAATTCTAACTTTATACTACACGATTGGACAACATCAAGCCCCGGCTTTCTTACAACATCACAAACACTACGCTTCTTCCCCGCTAACCGGTACTTTACGAAAACATAGTAACACTTCATCCCGTAAACGCTCATACAATTGTTGAATCAATGTATATGTATCTCTCACCTCTAAATATTATCCTTTATGGTTACAGAAGCACAACACCATACTCTCATAGGAGAGTGCAAAGAATGGTATGACCAATTAGTTTCATACCGTGAAAAAATAAATGCCCTTAAAAACGAACTTTATTATTTTGCCCCCGGCAAAATGGACCAGGAAACAAGATTAGGAATAGAACACTTTCACAACCAGTTCCACATCCAGCTCATCAACATTCACGATTTAAAACACGAGATCAAACACCACATTAAAGACGCAAACGTTCATCCCAATTTCGGCCACCGCATTCCACATCATTTTATTAAAGAAAAAGTTGACATGCAGATAGCCGATCTTGACAAAATGGAAGAAGACTTCCACAACTTTGTTCAGTCATAACTCTATATATACAGCAGCCAATCCTTACGGGTTGGCTGCTGGCTTATGGGGCATTACTCACTAAAAAAATTTTGTTATGCCAATGTACGATTGCAACCATGTAAAAAACATAGCCCTGCTCGGGCATGCAGGCTGCGGAAAAACAACGCTGTCCGAAAGCATGCTGTTTGAAGCAGGCGTTACAAAACGCCGTGGCACCATTGCACAAAAAAATACCACCAGCGATTACCATGATCTTGAAACAGAGAGACAGAGCAGTGTATTTGCGTCGCTGCTGCACACACCGTGGAAAGATTATAAAATAAATATTATTGACACACCCGGCTATGATGATTTTGTTGGTGAGGTCATCAGTGCATTAAGAGTAGCAGATACCGGTGTAATAATTTTAAATGCAGCAGAAGGTGTGCAGGTAGGCGCTGATATCATCTGGGAATACACCGACACATTTAAAACACCCACACTCTTTGTGATAAACAAAGTTGATGCAGATGATGCAGACTTTGATAAAACATTGAGAGAAGCCAAAACACATTTTGGCGGCAATGTTGTTGCAGTGCAATACCCTGTACAAACAGGCGCTGGTTTCGACAGCATTATTGATGTGCTGAACATGGTGATGTATCAATATCCACCACAGGGTGGGAAGCCACAAAAACTTCCCATACCAGATAATGAAAAAGAAAAAGCAGAGCAACTACACAAAGAATTGATAGAGGCCATTGCATCAAACGATGAAGGATTGATGGAAAAATATTTTGACCAGGGCGAACTAACAGAAGAAGAAATGAAAGCAGGCCTGCACACTTCAATGATAAAGCATGACATCTTTCCACTCTTTTGTGCATCGGCAGAAAAAAATATGGGCAGCGGCCGTATCATGAGTTTTATAGATTATGTATGCCCTGCGCCAAATGAAATGCCGGCACAAAAAACCACCGCTGGAAAGAATACATTACCATGCGATGCAAAAGGCCCAACCTGCATTTTTGTTTTTAAGACTATCATCGAACCGCATATCGGTGAGCTGAGTTTATTTAAAGTATATAGCGGCACTGTTAAAGCCGGCAGTGAACTGGTTAATGAAAACACTGGCGTTACAGAAAAAATAAACCAACTGTTCTTATTAGAAGGCCACAACCGTGTGCCGGTGAATGAACTAACGGCAGGAGATATTGGTGCGACCATGAAATTAAAAAGCACCCATGTAAATAATACTTTGCATGACAAAGGTGCCAACATAGAACTGGAACCTATTAAATTTCCCCACCCGAATGTTACGGTGGCTATTACAGCAGTTAATAAAGGTGAAGAAGAAAAACTGGCGCAGGCATTACACACATTGCAGGAAGAAGACGCAACGGTACGTTTTGAAGTATCACCAGAATTAAAACAAACACTGCTGCATTGCCAGGGTGAACTGCACTTGAAAGTATTGCAGTGGAAAATTGAACATATACATAAACTGGATGTAAAATTTGATAAACCAAAAATTCCTTACCGGGAAACCATCAGCCGCCGTGCTGAAAGCAACTACCGCCACAAAAAACAAAGTGGTGGCGCAGGCCAGTTTGCAGAAGTGTACATGCGTATAGAGCCCTGGTATGAAGGCATGCCCAATCCTGAAGGGCTTAATTTAAGAGCGCAGGAAGAAATAAAATTGGACTGGGGTGGTAAATTGGTTTTCTGCAATTGCATTGTTGGTGGCGCTATTGATGCCCGTTTTCTTCCTTCTATTTTAAAAGGTGTGATGGAAAAAATGCAGAACGGCCCGTTAACAGGTTGCTATGCCCGTGATATAAGGGTGAGTGTGTACGATGGTAAAATGCATGATGTGGACAGCAACGATATCTCTTTTAAGATCGCAGGGCTACAGGCATTCCGCCAGGCATTTATGGAAGCTGAACCACAATTGCTGGAACCTATTTACACAGTGGAAGTATTGTGCCCCGATGAAATGGTAGGTGCTGTAATGGGCGACCTGCAAACCCGTATGGGTGTGGTGGAAGGCATGGAAGCCGAAGGGCATTTTCAAAAGATAGTGGCTAAAGTTCCGCTGGCACAAATGCACCAGTACTCCTCCGCTCTCCGCAGCCATACACAAGGGCGTGCAAGGTTTAGTATGCGTTTTGATTCTTACGCACCCGTGGCTTATGAGGTGCAACGCAAGTTAACTGAAGCACACAGCAAGCATGAAGTGGTGATGGAGTAAAATTCTTGATGAACTATTTAAAATCTATTTTGGTTGAAATGCCGAAATAGATTTTTTGTTACTGTCCTTTGTATCAAACGCAATAAATTGGCAATATGAAAAGAAAATTAATACTAGCCTTTTTTTGCCTCCTCGCTGTACAGCTTTTTGGTCAGCAAAACAGGTATGAGATCTATGCCATTGAATATGAGAAGAACGAATGGCGGCCAACCGTTCCAGAAATTGCAATAGGGGCAACTGCAAAAGATACACTGCAGGGAAATGGCGCTATATGGTTACTAAAAGGGAATGGAAAAAACATACTGGTTGATGCTGGGTTTATACATGAGAAGCCACATAAAAATTATATACGCCCCGATAGTACATTGCAGAAAATAAACTTGCTACCCGAAGACATCACAGATATTATTCTTACCCATCCCCATTGGGACCACATTGGCGGCATATCGCTTTTTCCAAAAGCTATGATATGGATGCAGCAGGATGACTATAATTACTTTGTGGGCACTGCCTGGCAAAAAAATGGCTCCTCAGATGGATTTGATAAAAAGGACGTATTGAAAATAATTCAAAAAAACCTTAGCGGTCAGTTAACCCTTGTTAAAGGTGACAGTATTGAGATTATTCCCGGTATAAGAGTTTTTATTGGTTCAAAACACACATACGAATCACAATATTTACTTGTTAATGGTATTTCCGGCAAAACAATTATTGCTTCCGACAATATTTGGTTTTATGCAAACCTGGAATATTTACTGCCAATACCTACTTATACATTTGATCCGGCAGCTTATGTACAGCAAATGAAAAGAATGAAAACATTAGTGGATAATATAGAACTTATTATCCCAGGGCATGATGCCCGTGTGTTTTCTAAGTTCCCAAAAATTTGCGAAGGAGTGGTCAAGATTGAATTAAGCAAAAAATAAAATTCAAGTCCCTATTAGCGCAAGAGTCTGCTTGCTTCTAACGAGCCAGCAATGAAAAGTTGCATTCCATATGATTCATGGCACACAAAACTTTTCTTTATCTTAGTTTACCAACCATTTCAAATAGCACTGGATAACAATGCCATTAAAGAAAAACATCTTCGCCATCATCGGAAGCGCCAGTCGCAATTCTGCCAATCAAAAGTTGATTGAAAATATTGCTGCACTAACCAAAGATGATTTTAACCTAACCATTTATGATGACTTAAAAAGCCTGCCACATTTTGACCCGGAACTTTCTATTGAAAATACGCCACAACAAATTATTAAATTGAGACAAGCGATTGAAAGCGCCGATGGAATTTTGATCTGCACACCTGAATATGTCTTCAGTATTCCAAGCGGATTGAAGAATGTAATTGAATGGTGTGTGTCCACAACCATTTTTTCAGATAAGCCAACCGGTTTAATTACAGCTTCTGCCAGCGGACAAAAAGGCCACGAGGAATTACAATTGATAATGAAAACTGTAATGGCAGTATTTACAAATGAAACAACTTTGCTGATACAAGGCGTAAAGGGAAAGATAGATAAACAAGGAAAAATAACTGACAGCAAAACATTGCATGACCTGTTGAAATTTATTGAAGCTTACAAAATGCTGGTAAAAAAACCCACACACGCTGCATAAAAAACTGTATTATTCATACCCGCTTTTTATAATGGTTGATATCATTTTGAACCTGCCATTAGGTTTTATAAAATTAGTTTCATGTGCAGGTATTACAATTGACTCGCCTGTTTCCAGTAAATAAGATGTTCCTTTGATCACTATTTCTGCTTTGCCTTCCAGTATCTGCAGGAATGTATCAAAAGGGGATGTCTTTTCGGTTAAGCCTTCGCCACTATCAAACGACATTACGCTGATATTACCTGTTGATTTTTTGAGGATCGTTTTGATCACGACCGATTGGTTTATATACTCAATTATCTCTACAATAATATGCACTTTCGATTTTTCTATCTCTATAATTTCGAGCATGGTTGTATAATTTAGCTTTTAGAGAATGTATTTTAAAAAACAACAGCAGCAGGAAACTGCTGCTGCGGTAGTGCTTACTACTTGTGTACAGGGGGTTTGTCGATTCGATTATATTTTCGGTTCGTAACAGGCCAGGGAAAACTATCTAAGATAGAATCCTACCCTTATTAAATTTGCGAACGCCACCAATATTGCCATTATCAATATAGCATGTGCAATATTCCCTATGGTGAAAATAAAGAAAGAAACAGCCCAGGTTGTAAGTAGCATAACCGCTATGATATTTAAAAATGATTTCATAAATATTTTATTAGAGTAATGAAGCAGTTGTTTATTAATGAAAAGGTATTTTTATAGTTGCAGTATAGTTACTCAGAAGCCAGTACCCGGAGTAATTCCTCCTTTGTTTTACCAAATTTCAACTGTAGTTTGCCCAGCATCTCCTCCTTTTTACTTTCGTCAAAATAAAGATCACTGTCTCTTAAGGACGAAAACATTTTTCTTAATTTTTCTTTCTGTTCTGCCCAGCTTGCTTTTGCGTCTGTTACGTTCATTTTTTGATTGCGAAGTGAAATAATCTTCACTTCACAAAGGTTGGCATTTAACTGACGAAAACTATTATACAATTAAGAGAAAGTATTACATCATTCACACATCTTCAAGCGGAGTACGTTTTTTCTGCTTTATTTTTTTAAAGTAAGATGGTGTAAGGCCGGTTATTTTTTTAAACTGGTTGGAGAGATGCGCCACACTGCTGTAATTGAGTTTGTATGCTATTTCAGTAAGGTTAAGTTCATCATACAACAGCAATTCTTTTACCTTTTCAATTTTGTGATTGATGATAAAATGTTCAATGGTAAGACCAGTTGTTTCAGAAAAAATATTGGAGAGGTATGTGTAATCAAGCTGTAGTTTTTCACTGATATAATGAGAGTTTTTTACTTTGGGCAGTTCATCTGAATAATGCACCATTTCAACGATCACCGCTTTTATCTTTTCAATAAGGATAGATTTTTTTCCATCCATCAATTCAAGCCCGGCTTCGTATAAAATTGTTCTTAATTGCTCCCGTTGTGCATCTGTAATATCTCCTCTTATTTCTGCCTCACCAAGGTCAACGGCTCCATAAATAACCCCGAGTTTATCCAGCGCTGCTTTTACCAGCATTTTACAACGCAGGCTCACCATGTATTTTATGTACAATTTCAAATTTTATTCCTGAACGGCTTTTAATTGAGGATATTTTCTGCGACTACAACAACGCATCGTTGTTTTATAACAGCAGTCAAGTGAAGTTAGTTCTAATTTAAGGGAATATCTTTTATTAATTAAATGTCTTCGCTACTGACTAATACAATTCAGCATGGCTTTTCTCATTTCATTCAGCCATTTCCCTCACCTGACCCAAAGCAGTTTTCCAATTCGCTCTTATTTTTTAATTTGTAGGATAATAAAAATACAGTTTATGAAAGCCATTGTAACAGGAACAGGACGTATGGCCAGGGGCATTTTGAATGTATTGGCAAAAGCATATCCGGGTTCAGCAGGGATATAGCAAAAGCACAGGCATTGATACAGGAGCTTGGCATTGATGCTGTACCGTTGAAAACCGAAGATCAATTCAACGCCCCTGTGATCATTCATACATTGTGGTACAACGATGTATGCCCTGGGTAAAAAAATATGAACAGGAATTAAAAGGGAAAATATTGGTTGATATTACCAATCCCTTCAATGAAAGCTATGATGATTTTGTACTTGATTATAGCACTTCCTCCGCCGAAGAAATTCAGAAACTCATTCCCGGAACAGTGGTGGCAGAGGCTTTTAAAAATACTTACTGGGTGGTTTTTGATAACCCTGAATTCGTTGGCATTAAAAGTGATATTTATGTAACTGCCAATGATGATACAAGCCGTGAAAGCATCATTAGTTTACTACAGCCAATTCCATTCAGAATTTTTGATGCTGGTAAATTAAAAAATAACAGAACTATTGAAAGAATGACCTTGCTGGAAAAAGAACTGGCAACTAAAGCAGTTAATCACCCAAGAGTATCTTTTCATCTTTGGGGAGTTGGATGATAAAGCGAATATTTTCCCGGCTTTATTACAGTTTTTTTGAAATATTAATTTCTCCCCTATTATCACACCCGGATGAATTGGCTTGCCATATGCCTTCTAACGAGATACTTTTCTTTCGTTTAACAATTTTTAAGTTCATTGTTTTTAAGCAGGCTTCCCCATTTTCTGGTTGCACAACTTTTGTTTCTACAAACATTATGTTATCATCACCAAGTATGGCGCAGGTAATTTCGCATTTATAATCTGCATAATGCCCCCGTGCATATGGCTTGCCAGCGTAACTATAAACAGTGTAGGTGCTATCCTCATTTAAAATGATGTCAATCTTAATGTCATTATCATAGTATTTATTCACAGTTGTGGTTGAAGGAAAATAAGCGGTATAAGTTCCTTTCCATTCTCCTTCTAAAGATTGAGAAGAAGAATTAAGAAATAATATAGAATTGATCATTAATATAAGCAATTGTTTCATGGTGTTTTAAGTTTATCAAACATTAAGTAATGACAGTGTAAATTTAAAAAACACAACAACAGTTCCAAAACAAAACAACCGGCTCATCGCCGGTTGCAGTTATAAAAAATTATTGATTTGCTTTCTCTTCTTCCCATTTATTTCTTCCCCAACCCTGTATCACATGTTTTTCGCTATGGTAAGATGAACGCACCAATGGGCCGCTCTCAACATAATCAAATCCCATGTTGTAACAGATCTCTCTCAACTCTTTAAATTCATCAGGATGCACAAAGCGGTGTACCCGTAAATGTTTTTTTGTCGGCTGCAAATATTGCCCGATCGTAATTACGTCCACATGATTATCCCGGAGATTTTGCATGGTTTCTATCACTTCTTCCTTTGCTTCGCCAAGACCCAGCATAATGCCGCTTTTAGTTCTCATGCCGCCTTGCTTCAATGTACGCAAGGTTTCCATGCTGCGCCAGTATTTTGCCTGTATGCGTACTTGTTTGGTAAGCCGCTCTACGGTTTCAATATTATGGCTCACCACTTCTGGTGCTGCATCTATCACACGTTGTATGCAAGCTGCATCAGCCCTGAAATCGGGTATCAATGTTTCTAAAGTAGTAAAAGGATTAAGTGCTTTTACAGCTTTGATAGTGTTGTACCAGATGATACTTCCCTGGTCGGCCAGTTCATCACGATCAACAGAGGTAAGCACCGCATGTTTCACTTTCATTAAATGAATAGCTTCTGCCACCCGTTGTGGTTCATCCCAGTCAACAGCATCGGGCTTGCCGGTAGCCACTGCACAAAAGCCACAACTACGGGTGCAGATATTGCCCAGTATCATAAAAGTAGCAGTCCCTTCTCCCCAGCACTCGCCCATATTGGGGCAGTTGCCGCTTTCACAAATGGTATGCAGTTTATGCTGATCTACTAAATTTCTTACATGTTTGTATTCTTCACCAATGGGCAACTTTACTCTCAGCCAGTTTGGCTTTTGTGGTTTCTGCTCCACCACTCCATCTATTACAGGTAACTCGATCATCGTTTGTGTAAATTATTTCCTTCTGCCAAAAACCAACGCAACATATACGTTCAAAAAAAGGTTCTTTTGTTCTGAATATACTATCTGCGGAATTTTACTAAAATAATATTCCCCGGTAACACCTACTTCTAATCCACTCACAACTTCGTTGTAACTGCCATAGTCAAAACGCAGTGCTGCTTTGGCATACAGGCCGGGTCTCATTTTTATTTCGCCCCATCCTTTTGTAAAGCCTGAAGCCGACACGTTGCCAATAGCTAATTGCTCCGGGTTTATAAATGTCAGGCTGTCGGGACTGTCATATTTAATATCACGCCTTCCAACAGAAGTAGTATCGTTGATTTCAAGATAATAAGGCCTTAGCAAACCCAGCGTTACACCACCACCAAAATTGCCTGTAACAGCAACGCCGTTCTTATTGCTTTTGTTGCCAAATAATATCTGTTGCTGCACGCCCAGTTTAAGAGGATAGAAATAATTTATTTTGCCAAATATAAAAGGCGAAGCAGGTGCATTGATATTGGATTGCTTTTTTTCTTTGGGGCTTTTCCTTTCAGAAAAATCCAACTGGAACAGCAATGCTTTTTTAATTGACTGTGCTCTGCTGTGCTCATAAAAAAAGCCATACCCGTCGTTGGTAAGCTTAATGCCGAATACATTGTGCTTCCTGTAAGCGATCACACCTTCTTCTTCCTGCTTAATGAGGGCATTTATCCTTTGTTTGCGTTCTTCCTTTCTGTCGCTTTTTGATTTTTGGGCGGCTACGGATAAACTCAGTGACATTGCAATACAAAAGAATAGTACTTTGTGCATCATAATTTTTTGCTTGAGTAAATTTATACAAAAATAGTACAATGACAGCAACCATTCAATATGAAGGTAATTTAAGATGCCATGCCGTACACCTGCAGAGCGGCTCCCAAATTGAAACAGATGCGCCCACGGATAACAAGGGAAAAGGCGAAAGGTTCTCTCCCACCGACCTGGTATGTACAGCATTGGCCACCTGTATGATAACCACTATGGCAATAAAGGTTGGTGAAACAATAGATCTAAAAGGCACTACCGTAAGCGTTAAAAAATATATGGCTGCCGATCCAAGAAGGATCACTAAAATTGATGTGAAAGTGCTGTACCCTGCCAGTTTGCAATTAGAACAAAAAGATTGGGATAATTTAAGAACGATCGGCGATAACTGCCCGGTGATGAAAAGCATACATCCCGATATTGTGGTGAATGCGGTATACAGCAGAGGGTAATAGTCAATAGTCCATGGTCGATAGCAGTACCAGCAACTATGGACTATCGACCATGGACCATTCTACTTACCACTTCTTTTTAAAATATTATTACCCACCGCACATTCAAGACAGCGCTTATTATTGCAGTAATTATTTTTCAATTGTATTAAAGATTGAGAATCGAATGCAGATCGTATGGCAATACCTGCCGATGAAAATATTTTTGTGATGTTATTTTTTTCTGCAGCTATTTGTTCAAGCCAATCAAGTGCCCTGTCTTTGTATTTACCTTCTCCACTATAATGCCCATAAGCAAACAACACCGGCACCACTGTATTGATAAGAATATTATCGATCATCTGCTTACCCAGGTTTTTCTTTTTAAATGGCGATGGCTCGCCTGGCAGGTAATGATAATGCCAGTAATCGTTGGCAGTAACATCAAGCAATTGTTTTATTTCTTTTACAGAGGATGAAGCAATAATTTTTGAGAACAAATGTGAGCTTTGATGGATCAGCATTGCCAGTTGCGCCAGCCTTACCGTGGGGAAATTGGATGGCCGCATACGCAGGTAATGCAATGAAATACTAATTGGTTTTAAAGAATATTTCTTTTGCAGGAACCAGTACTCTTTCTGCAGCATGGTGCAATAATCATCTTCGAAGCTTCCGGTTAAAACATTGGCCTGTCCAAGTAATAATGCTTCCAACTGCTGTATTTGATTTTTATGTTTTGCCAAAATAGTAACAGGCAGATTGATGGCAATTTTTTCAAATGCTTCTGCATTTACTTTTATCCCAAAGTTTTTTGCCAGCATGCGCCAGAAAACTTCTTCCCAATGATTATTTGTTGCTGCAAGGTGTGCCGCAACCGGTTCTGACTTTTCGATCAGCCTTTCCACCTGCAATCTTTGTTTCCAGTTGCTCCACGTAAGATCATCCACATTACTAATTTGTTTCTCACAGGGAATAGCTGCCGGAGCCTGCATTAGTGTATCGTATTTTTCAAGCAGTACTTTACTCACCCTGTTTTGCAGTTCCAGCACGGGGAAAGCCAACTTCATATCAGCATCATCCTTCCACACCACATGCAGAATGATGTTTTTATAATTCTCATCTTCGCTATGCCCATGATTTTTCCAATCAGATGAAAAAACATGCAGTTCTATATTTCCTGCCCAGGTGGTATTGACTGTTTTTATTTTAGCATCTAAAAAATCGGGGCCCTGGTTTTTATTTAATAAACCGGCATTGATAATGGAAAGTGCTTCGCCCTGTTGTGTTGTGAGATCTGAAAGATTAAAATACTGGAATTGCCAAATGTATTGAAGCAGGCGTTCATTCATAACAGCAGGTTAAGAAAATGTAACCGAAAGCTACAACTTTTCCAGCGCCTGCACAACCCTGCTCACCGGCAGGCCCATCACATTGTAAAAATCGCCTTGTATATTCTTAATGCCTACCACGCCGATCCATTCCTGTATGGCATAAGCACCGGCTTTGTCATAAGGTTTGTATTTATCAACATAAAAAGTGACCTGTTCTCCGGTGAGTGGATGAAACTCCACTTCGGTTGTATCGGCAAAGGCAATTGTCTTTTTATTTGATAGCAAAACAACCCCTGTTATCACTTTGTGTTTTTGCCCACTTAGTTTTTTTAAAATTGCAATAGCATCATCCCTGTCCCTGGGTTTGCCAATCACTTCATCATTCAATACAACAATGGTGTCGGCTGCAATTATTATTTTGTTATCGTTGTTTCCATTCTGTACTGCCAATGCCTTATTCCTTGCAATGAAAATTGCCACTTCATCCATTGCCAAACCGGCAGGATACCATTCATCTGCATCACTTACAATTACTTCAAAAGGAATTTCGGCCCACTCTAATAATTGTTTGCGCCGGGGAGATTGTGATGCCAGTATAAATTGTTTATTGCTCATGTCAATAATTAACCAACAGGTTTTATAAATATATTTTTAACAGCAGCATAGAAAGGATGCCGGCAAGCATTATCAATTTTACTTTACTGCTTATTTTATGATAGTCTGCTGCATTTTGTGCTTTGTAAAACTGTTGCAGTGTACTTATTAAAGGAATGATGAGCAGCAGTAAACAATATACAGCCGAAAGCCACCAGCCTTTTTGCAGCATGTACACAATGATTATCCCGATGGCGCCAATCAACACCACCATCCACACGCCTACAAAAACTTTTGATGCCGGTATGCCCCACACAATAGGCATTGTTTTGCAACCATACTTTTCATCGCCTTCCATATCTTCAATATCTTTCACCACTTCCCTCACCAATGAAATAATAAAAGCAAAACCTGCATACAATGCTGCAAACTTGAAAATGAGGTTCATGGCCACTATAATTTCAACAGGTTGTTTTCTTGTGTTAAGATAAACGGTATTTACAGCAAAATACAGCACGATGATAACCCATGCTGTAAGCATAGATATTATTACGTTGCCGCTAAGCAATTTCTTTTTAAATGTGGTGGAATACACCCATAACAACAAAGCACAACCAACATTTGCAATAACAATTACCAGCGTGGTTTTCATTGTCACATATAAACTGCATGCTATGCCTGCCAATGTAATAATGATATGAAGAATGATAGCCCAACGGCGCTTTATTACTTTTTCCACCACCATTTTACCAGGCTTGTTCACCCTGTCAATATTAATATCAAAATAATCATTGATGATATACCCTGCTGCAGCGATAAGTACAGAAGCTGCGATCAAAACCATAAAAACAGGAAGGGTTAATTTTTTTGTGTATTCGTAATAAGAAGATGGCAAAACAGGCAGGATTACGGCATAATAAAACAACGCTTGTGTAAGGGCTATAAAAACCAGGTTGGGCCACCGGATAAGCCGCAAAAAAGAACCTGTTAATTTCATATTGCCGTTTTAAAGATGCCAAAGTTAAGCTTGTAAAAAGTATAGCCAAAGTATTAGTTTTTACAGGCGCTGTTCAAAGTCTTGTTAGGCTTCAAAAAAGAATTAAAAGGTGGCCGGAACGGGCTTTTTAGTTAATTTTAATCCTTCAAAAAAATTGCATACCATCACCAATTGTGTTCATTTTCTTTCCTGGTAGCAATTGTACTATTTAAATAAGTGTAAATGATTCAAATTAATCGGTACAAAGTAAAAACATTCTTCTCCACTCTTTTAACCCTTTCCGTTTTCTTATTATGTACGGCTGTAAACGCACAAACCTTGTCAACTGCAGGCGGGCTGAACTATGGAGCACTTTCAAGAGTTGATGGCACCGCAGCAGCTATTACTTTTGTGGTTGAAAATGCCACTACACAGGGCCGTATACTTTCAAAAATTGATTGTGCGGTTTTTGCTTCTCATACCAACAATACCTATAAACTGTGGTACTCTGCCACTTCGCTTTCGGGACAGCCAGGTATTACTGAACCAATATGGACATTGATAAAAACCGGTGATCCCATTTCTGCAGCAGCAGATGGAACTATAACAGTACTTGACAATATCAATTTTGTAATTCCCGGTAATACGCAATATCGTTTTGCCCTTACTACAGATAATGGTATCCGTTATACCGGCATTACGGAAGGCACTCCTAATCCCAATATTTTTAATGCAGGAGGGTTCAGACTCAAAGTAGGTAATTACCAGATAGGCGGCGCTGCG
>JAZKGV010000058.1:20402-27563 GCA_040385725.1 Bacteroidota bacterium
CCTGCTCGACCTGGGCGAGGTTCTTGTTGCCGCGGGCGACGGCCAGGCGGATCTTGGCTTGGAAGTCGGGGTGGCCCGTGACCTTACGCATGCTGGCCTCCAGGGCGGCGCTGCGGTTGGTTGGGCTGGTGAGCTGGAAAATATTGTAAGCTCACCAAGGTATTTTACAGGTGTGGTATATCTTACTCCCTGTGCTTCTGCCGTCAGTGCTACAGTACCCGCCATTACACCCGACACAGTGGTGTGCGGGGAAGATAATGCTGTTACATTAAGAGTTATCAGCGGAAACCTTAACGATGCCACTAACTGGAAATGGTACATTGGCAGCTGCGGCGGAACATTTGTCGACACAGGTACTTCTGTTACAATATCTCCTCTTGTTAACACCACTTATTATGTACGTGGCGAAGGCGGATGTGCTGCACCTGGCAATTGTGCTTCTGGTGTAGTTACGTTGAGAACAAAACCTGCTGATCCGGTTATTTTTCCTGTAGCGCCCATTTGTGTTGGAGACCTGGCTCATATACAAATGAACCCATTTACTTTAGGTACAACACCGATACCAGACAGCATTGTGGTAACATCAGTAATCATGTCACTGGCAATACCTGATAATACCGAAGATGGTGTAAATACATCATTAACTATGCCTGCATTACCAGTTGGTTCTCAAATAACAGGTATTGATGTAACCATGAGCCTTCCACACACTTATCCTGGTGATATGATCATTAATTTGGAGGCACCTAATGGCGCTATCGCCAATTTGTACAAATACAATACCGGTACATTCACGGGCAACAATGGCAATTTGCCAAATGCAGGATGGATTGACGCTGTTACAAGTTCTGCAGGCGATGTGCTGTATAGCTCCGTTGATTCTCCCTACCGCTATACTTCAGGCAGGTTATTTATTCCTGACCTCATCAATGATAGTATTGCAGGCCCAAATCCTAATATTCAAAACCCAACGGGCTTTGTATCTGCTGCAGCTGCAATAGCTGACTTATACAGTACACCAGATGGTATCTGGACACTTGCTTTAGCTGATGGCAGCCCCGGTGATCTTGGTACATTAACAAGCTGGTCAATAAAAATAAAATATAACAGGTTTGCACAAATACCAGCCACGCCGGGAGTATGGACACCGGGTAATGGTACTTTATTTACTGATGCCGCCGGAACTATCGATTATGATGGCATTACACCAAGGCTTGATATTTACGCCATGCCGGCAGCTACAGCAATATATGCTGTTACCTCCTCTATTAATGGGTGTAATTCAGAAGCAGTCAATACAACGGTTACAGTAAATATCCCTGCGGCTGTAACTGTAGATATTCCGGCTGCTGTAAGTGTTTGTGAATTGGGTATTACTACATTCAGTGTAACTGCTTCCGGCACTAATCCTGCTTACCAGTGGCAAACAGAGAATGGCACAGGTACATTTGCAGATATAACGGATGGTGAAAATTATGCCGGTGCTGCAACAAACACCCTTACTGTAAAAAACGCACCAAAAACATGGAATGGATTCAAATATGTTTGTGTAATCAGCAGTACTGCTCCATGCAGCCAGTCGGTAAGTTCAGATACTGTAGTGCTTACCGTGAATCCAACCCCTACAGTTGGCTTAAATACTGCTGACAATACACCTACACACCTGTTACCAGGTATGGTTACATCTCTTACTGTCACCTCAAGCCCTGCCGGCGACATATATACATGGCTTAAAAATGGCGATACGCTTTTTAATGCATCAGGTATTTCGTATGATGCAACAATCGATAACCAGGGCATTTATAAAGTATCAGTGGTTGATATAAACGGATGTACCAACACTACCAATACACTTGAGATTGCCGACTCTTTTTCTAACAGGTTATTTATTTATCCTAACCCGTCGCAAAACGGCCAGTTCTCTGTAAGCTATTACAGCATAAAAAATAATATACTGCCACGTGTGCTTACCATTTATGATTCAAAAGGGGCTTTGGTACTTAAGCAATCTTACACATTGTTTAACTCTTATGATAAAATGGCTGTTGATTTTGGAAGGTTAAGCAAGGGTGTTTACCTTGTTAACCTTCTCGACCGTTCGGGCAAGCGGCTTGCAACAGGAAAAGTAGTTGTTGAATAAAGTAATCAACTTTAAAATAACAAATCCTTCCGTTAGCCAATGGAAGGATTTTTTATTTGCAATGAAGTGAAAAACATATTACCACCAATCAATTCACTACCAATAAGGTTTTATACAGGATAACTTCTAATAAACTCAACCGCCATCATCATATCATCTCTCAAAACCCTGTCGGCTTCGTTAAAGGAAACCTGTTTCCTGAAAGCAGTAATTAATTTTTCTATCACTGGTGAACTTTTTAAAGGCCTGCGGAATTCAAGTGCCTGCGCTGCTGTGAGTAATTCAATAGCCAGTACTTTCTCCACATTATCCACCACACGCTTGCATTTGGTGGCAGCGTTTGCCCCCATACTTACATGGTCTTCCTGGTTATTGCTGGATGATATTGTATCAACGCTGGCAGGTGTACACAACTGTTTGTTTTCACTTACAATACCGGCCGCAGTGTATTGTGGTATCATAAAGCCTGAATGAAGGCCTGGCTGTTTTATTAAAAATAAAGGAAGATCGTGTTGGCCACTTATTAATTGATACGTTCTGCGTTCAGAAATACTGGCGATCTCACTCATGGCAATGCTTAAAAAATCTAATGCTAACGCCAGCGGTTGGCCGTGAAAATTACCACCGCTTACTATCAGGTCTTCTTCAGGAAAAATATTAGGATTATCCGTAACAGAATTTATTTCTTTTATAAAGACACTTTGTACATAATCAAATGCATCTTTTGAAGCACCATGCACCTGCGGTACACAACGAAATGAATACGGATCCTGCACTTGTGATTTTTCCTTTACCAGTATTTCACTGCCTGTTAGCAACATTGAAATTGCCTTGGCCGTATCTACCTGCCCTTTGTGTGAACGCACCGAATGAATTTTTTCATGTAATGGGCTTGCCCCACAATCAAACGCATCAAAAGAAATAGCAGCAATCATATCTGCCCAGTGCAATAACCGTTCGCTTTGCAAAAGATTACACATGCCATAAGCACTCATGAATTGTGTGCCGTTTATCAACGCAAGGCCTTCTTTGCTTTGCAGGTGTAATGGTTGCCAGCCAAGTTGCTGCAATACTTCTGCTGCTTTTATTTTTTTCCCATTATAGTTTACATCTCCCAACCCTAACAGTGGCAAACTCAAATGACTCAAAGGAGCCAGGTCGCCTGATGCCCCTAGTGAGCCCTGCGTATAAATTACGGGCAACACATCATTATTATACATATCCACCAGGCGCTGCACCGTGGCCGGGTGTACACCTGAGTGGCCGTAGCTTAATGATTTTATTTTAAGCGCCAGCATGAGCTTTACAATTTCCTGCGGCACTTCCTCTCCCATTCCACAGGCATGAGATTGTAATAAATTGCTTTGCAATTCTTCCAGCTGGTGCTTGTCAATCTTCACATTTTGTAAATAGCCAAAGCCGGTATTAATACCATAAAACAGTTCATTACCACTGTCAATTTTTCTATCCAGGTAAGCCCTGCAATCTGCAATTTTCTTAAAAGCGTTATCTGTTACCCTTACAGGAGTATTTTCAAAAAAGAGTTTCTTTATTTCAGCAAAACCTGTGTGGTCATCATTAACCTGGAAATATTGTTGGCTCATGCAGCAGCAAATTATTTTAAAGTAAGGGAGCAAAAGTAGCAAAAAGGTTTTGTGATAACTTATACCGTCCCGTGCCATTTAAAATTCTATCTGCACCAATGCATAAGGCCGCAGTGATTCACCTGTAAATTTGGTAAAACAGGGAGTGGGAAATACAATACTGCCCATATTTCCCCATAATTTCAGTCGATTTCAGGCTATCCTGTTTAATTAATTCTAATTTTTGCCTTATCAACATAATAATCTTGAAAAAAAAACGATATTACACTGTTATATTTAGTGTTATTGCAGCAAAGAAATTGTGACAGAACCGTTAAAGCAAAATTAAATTCACGTCTATAAAAAACTAGGGTCTTTGGCCTCCGCACTGCTCAAAGGCAGTTTGTTTAAAGTAATACCTCAAAAAAACGATAAGAAAGAAGAGCAAAACAAAACAAACACTAACAAGTTTGCGTTTGATATATTGAATGCAGGCATTACAGAATTTTTATTCACCCGGCAAACCAGATTTTTAACATGCCTAATATAATGCTCCCAGGTAAAATGGGATTCCACATAGTTGATCTTTTGAGAGGTACCGGCATTATGAAGGCACTTAAAGAACTTCATGCCCAGCAGTACATGCCAGTAAACGAATTAAACGCTTTACGCCGGCAACGGTTGGATAAATTGTTTAAAACAGCTGTTACTTCTGTGCCTTTCTATAAAAATTTCAATAGTTACGAAGAAATACCTGTACTTACGAAAGAGGTTGTTATCAACCATTTCAACCAGTTTTTTTCGCATCCCAAAAAAGAAGGGCTGAGTAAGAAAACAACAGGTGGTTCCACCGGTGTTCCTTTTGCATATTACACCACCAAGGAATCTGTATCATACATGTGGGCAGGTATTATTCTTAGCTGGCAAATGACGGGTTATAAACCAGGCGATAAAGTCATTTTCCTGGCGGGTTCATCTATTGTTAAAAATGACTGGAAACATAAACTGTTTTATAAATTACTTAATGTGGATGTGTTGTATGCCTCCCCATTAAGCGATGAAATAATGAACGGTTATGCTGAAACAATAAAAAAGCAAAAGGCGGCTGTTGTATATGGTTATTCTTACGCCATTAATACTATGGCAGAATATTTAAACAGGGTAAAACAACATTCTTTCCCCAACTTAAAAGGTATTGTATGCACTGCAGAACTGCTTACCGATTCGGCAAGGGCAAAAATTGAAAAAGCATTTGGCGTGCCTGTATTTGATCAATATGGCTGCAATGAAGGCGGAATATCTGCCTTTGAATGTGAAGATAAAAAAATGCACCTCATAAGCACAAGGGCATATTATGAAGTAAATGAAGACAAAGCATTGATAAGTACCGATCTTAACAATGACGGTTTTATAATGATGAAATACAATACTACCGATATTGTGGAATTTGATAACAAACCTTGTAGTTGCAAACGCAGTTTTCCTGTGATAAAAGAAATGATTGGCAGGTTGAATGATGTGGTGGTGGATATGGATAAAAAGGTATTACATGCATCTTTTTTTGGCATCACCCTTTCAAAAGACAGTGCCATACACCAGTACCAGGTTACATTTAACAACGATTCTTTACGGCTTAATATACACAGCGATAAAGATGATGAAGCTTACTTCAGGGATAAATATATTCCCGTAATAAGCCAGTATGCCAGGTTTGACGATTACAGCGTTGTTTTAAATGCTCCATTTGAAAAAACACCGAATGGAAAGCACAGGGAAGTAGTTGATAAAAGAAAAGTAAAAGAGCGTGTTTATACTGAATAATAAACCAGAGAAATATATTTTGAACATACATAAAAACCCCGGCTTTTGGTCGGGACTTTTATTTAGTCAAATAATTGTCACTCTATTTCCCTTTCACTAATTTTTGAGTTTGAACGGCGCCCGCCGTTACTAATCTTACTAAATACATTCCATGTTTTAAATTACTTAGATCAAAGTGGAGTATGTTGGTACCGGCAGTTGTTACACCTGATTTTGAAAGTATTGTTTTACCAAGCGTATTAGTTATAACAAGTTCAAATTTATCGCCGGCCTTTGCAGAACCAAATACTACTGCGGCATTGTCCTGTGCAGGATTTGGATAAATATCAAAATTACTTTCTGCCGCTATTGATTGCTCAGCAAATGTTTTTTGGGCTGTTGTTTGTGAAGTTGGCCTTGATGTAATAAAAGTTACTGCCCTGGTTACTCTTGGCCCAACACCACAGCCATTTGTAATATCACAACTTACATTACCACTGGTAGAACCAAATGTTACTGTTATAGTATTGGTACCCTGTCCGCTGGTAACAGAAGCACCGGTTGGCACAAGCCAGTTAAATGTAGCACCGGTTGCTGCAGGCAAGCTATACTGTACACCGGTTTGCCCTATTGTTACAGTTGAAGGACCTGTCATAGATGAAGCAGGGTAAGACAAATAGGAATATACCGGGTACCTAAGGCCTGGCGAGCCTCCGCATGCATTTTTCGCCACACACCAAACACCGCCATTATTAGCAGTATAACTGGTGGGTACTGCATATGTAGCTGTCGTTGTATTCTGGCCCGCAGTTACAGTAAAGCCTACTGGGCCTGTCCATACATATTGAGTAGCGGTTGGCACAGGGTTAACAGAATAAGTAAAACTGCCACCACCACAAAGGCCGAAGTTAGGGCCAAAAATTGCTGCCGGTATTGCCGGCACTGTGGTTGGGGCAGGCGCCAGCGTTAGCGTATTAGTAGTAAAAGTACAGTTATTAGCATCTCTTACTGTAACGGTATAAGGGGAGCCTGCAGCAGTTACTGTAAATGTAGTAGCTGTTTGATAAGCGCCGCCATTTAAACTGAATTGCCTTGCACCCGTTCCTCCCGCTGCTGATACAGTAAGTGTGGTGGTGGTACCTGAACAGGCAAATGCTGCTGCTGCAATGGTACCGCTAAGTGCAGTGGCAGGCTGTGTAATAGTAACAGACCCTGTAGCTGTACATCCGCCGGTTGCAGTAACGATAAGATTATATGTTCCAGCCAATAAACCACTTATGTCTTTTGTAGTGGCGGTAAAATTATTGGGCCCTGTCCATGAATAACTGAAAGGTGCCGTACCTCCTGTTGTTGTTAGAATTATTGACCCTGTTGCTGCATTGCGGCATAATACATTTACAGATGATGTGGAAATACCAGGTGCAGTACATGCAACGGCTGTGGTAAACGTTACACTGATAGTGTGAATTGCTGTTACATTATTAAATGTATAGGATGAAACAACACCTACTGATATGCCATCTACCAATACATCCTGGATCGCAAAGCTTCCATTAGCTGCAATGTTATATGTTTGACTGCCTCCACAGGCAACGCTGGTTACACCATTTGGTGTAATACTTCCATTGGCACCGGCAC
>JAZKGV010000058.1:27663-41404 GCA_040385725.1 Bacteroidota bacterium
TTTGACTGCCTCCACAGCTAACGCTGGTTACACCATTGGGTGTAATACTTCCATTTGAACCGGCACTGGCTGTGATATTATAACTCAATTGTGAGAACGAAGCACTGATAGTGTGAGGCACTGTTACATTAGTAAATGTATAACTTGAAACCACTCCTACCGATATACCGTCTACCAACACATCTGCAATTTGATAACAACTGTTGGCGGCTATATTAAATATTTGATTAGCCCCACTGGTAACGCCTACAGAACCGGAAGGTGTAATGCTACCATTGCTTCCGGCACTGGCAGTAATAGTTACTGCAGCAGCAACAAAAGTTGCACTGATGGTATGTACTGCTGTTACATTAGTAAATGTATAGGATGAAACAACACCTACTGATATACCATCTACCAATACATCCTGGATAGCAAAGCCTCCATTAGCTGCAATGTTATATGTTTGACTGCTACCACAGGCAACGCTGGTTACACCGGTTGGTGTAATACTTCCATTTGCACCAGCACTGGCTGTGATATTATAACTCAATTGTGAGAAAGAAGCACTGATAGTGTGAGGCAATGTTACATTATTAAATGTATAAGTTGAAACAGCACCAACAGAAATTCCATCGACCAACACACCCGCAATTTGATAACAACTGTTAGCAGTAATATTAAATGTTTGGTTGCTGCCGCTTGTAACACCAACCACACCTGAAGGTGTAATACTACCATTGCTTCCGGCACTGGCTGTAATGTTTAAAGAAGCTGAAGTAAATGTTGCACTAATAGTATGAGCTGCCGTTACATTATTAAATGTATATGTAGAAACGGCACCAACAGGAAGTCCATCTACTAATACATTTTGTATTGTATAACCGGAATTCGCAGTAATTGCATATGCCTGGCTGGTTCCGCAGTTAACATTGGTTACTCCTGCAGGAGTAATATTTCCGTTTGAACCTGCGGAAGCCATAATACCATAAGTCAATTGAGTGAGAATAGCACTACCAGTCATATTACCAGCCTGTGCTGTACAATTGGCATCACTCAAAGCTGTTACAGTATATGTTCTTGCAACGGCAGGTACTGTAAATGTATAAGGATTTACAGTATTGCCAATTACAGGAACAGGCGTAGTTCCGTCAGTATAAGTAAATGTCCACGGGCTTGCACCTGTTAGCGTAATGCTGATATTTGGCGAAGGATTTCCAGCACACAAATTCTGGCTGCCAGATACTACCGATGTTGGTCGGGGGTTTACCAAAACTGTTGATGCGACAGGGGCTGCAGAACAACCACTCACAACTGGTGTAATGGTAAACGTTACTGTAACTGGTGAAGCAGTAGTATTTGTTAATGACCCTGTAATATTTCCGGAACCATTGTTTGCAATACCCGTTACTGAAGCAGTGTTATTTCTTGTCCAGTTGTAGGTAGCTCCGCTGATACCACTCGAAATTATAGATGTGATACCAGCACCAGAACAAATTGTTTGTGATGATGGTGTAGCAATGGCGGTACCTGCACTTGGATTTACCACCACAGTTGCAGTACGTGAATTGCCATTACAACCATTTGTTGGGGTAATAGTAAACGTGACCGTTACAGAAGAAGCAGTGGTATTTACCAATGAACCTGTGATATTACCGGAACCACTGCCAGCAATACCTGTTACTGATGCAGTATTATCCCTGGTCCAGTTGTAAGTAATTCCTGTGCCGCTACCGCTTAATACGATATTTGTTATTGAACCTCCGGAACAAATAGTTTGTGACGAAGGTGTGGCGGTAGGTGTACCTGGTATTGGGTTAACCACTACAGTAGCAGTAATAGCCGAACCGGTACAGCCATTTGCTGTTGGTGTAATAGTAAATGTTACCGTAACTGGTGAACTTGTGGTATTATTTAATGTGCCTGCTATAGTACCGGAACCACTACTTGCAATACCTGTAACCGAACCGGTGTTGTTCCTTGTCCAGTTATAAGTGGCACCACTCATTAAACTGCTGAATGTTATTGCTGATAGTGGAGTGCCGGAACAAACAGTTTGTGATGAAGGTGTGGCCACTGCAACAGGTGCCGGGCTTACCAATACATTTGCCCTGTTGGCACAACTGTTTGTGGTTGGTGTAATAGTGAAAGTTACATATAACGGTGCAATAGTTGTATTTGTTAAAGAACCAGTGATACTACCTGAACCACTTGATGCAATACCTGTTACTGATGCAGTATTATTCCTTGTCCAGTTGTAAGTAGCACCACTACCTGCACCACTTGATGAAATAGTAGATATGTTTGAGCCTGAACAAATGGTTTGAACCGCATTTGTTGTGGTTACAGGTGTGGAAGACGAACTTACAGTAACAGTAGAAGTAATAGCAGTACCTGTACAAGTATATGCTGATGGCGTAATAGTAAAGGTTGTTGTTGCCGATGAGCCTCCGTTATTTGTCAATGCGCCGGTAATATTACCAGTACCGCTTGATGAAATACCTGTTAATGTTGAAGTGTTGTTTCTTGTCCAGCTATAAGTAGTGTTATTGGCTGTACTGCTTAATGCAATGGCTGTTATGTTTGCCCTTGAGCAAATATTTTGTGAGGTTATACTGGCTGTGGCTATTACTCTTGGATTTACTATTACAGTGGCAGTAATGGGTGTACCGGTACAGGAATTAACTGTTGGGGTGATGGTGAATGTGACAGTAACCGGCATGGTTCCGGTATTTACCAAAGCGCCCCTTATAGTGCCAGTGCCGCTGGCTGCGATGCCTGTGATGGAAGCGGTATTATCCCTCGTCCAATTATAAACAATACCACTTACGGCACCACTTAACAGAACATTTGTAATGGCGGCACCAGAACATACAGTTTGCGTTGCCGGCGTGGCCGTTGACCGCATATTTGAAAAGTAAATAGTTGATACCGGCAGCGCAGAGCAAAAATATGCAGGATCATCAGTATAAGCATCTAAATAGATATACACGTACCCATTAACCGAATCTGCCGGCCCTGGGGTGTAGGTAGGTTGTTGTGCAAACCTGTTATTAAAAGTTCCATCACCTGAAGTAAGCCACTCTATATTTTGCCCGGCTGCAACCGCATTTGAAAAAGTTAAAGCTGTGCCATATCCAAGACAATAATCATTTCTTGTATTATCAATAATACCATTACAGGCTGTTTGCCCATTTGCCGTTGTAGAAAAAAAGGTTATAAGAGAAACAAGAAAAAAAACAGACGACAACTTTTTCACTTTGCAAAAATGTTTTCTTTTTTTATTAATGGGGTTTAGTACTTGCATTTCAAACCGTTTTAAGGGGGTTATGAAAATCTTATGTTTTCATTGATTGTATATTACTGCCTGTTTTATTACAAACAGTAAACTTGATCAAATAGAGTGGGTACAAAAAATTCTTCTTTTTGAAAAGTAACCGTTACCAGTAAATGCAAACAAAAAAGCAGTTTTACTTACGATGGAAAATTCCCGGTTTAAACCATTCATCCCAAAAAAGAATGTTCAGGTAATAAAAGGATATTCAAAAAAGTTTTTTAAGATCGACCCCAAGAGGTCAGATGGATGTTTGCAGGTTAGATTCAGTGGATATTTAGGTGTAAAATCTCATGCCTGAAACAGCGGCCTGAAATAATGCTGTAAAAGTATTAAAAAAAATATTAGTTTAGCATTTATTTTTCAACAGCGTAATCAACATTTTACCTGTTTTGGCCAGGTAGCTTTTAACCAACCGGCAAATTTAAATAACCAACTGAAAAACCCCTTTCCTGTCCTTGTATTAACCTGCATTAACAACTGGATAACATCCGTTGTATTTTTTGCAATACCGGAAATGAATTGCTTTAAAAAAACAAAAACAAATCACTGATCCCGGTCAAATTTTTTGAACTCTTCACGGGGATAACCAATTATTATAACCCTAACTAAATATTGAAAAATGAAAAATTTTGTTCTGTTTTCTGTAAGTCTTTTTACAGGTATTTTTATGCTTATCGGCTTTTCAGGCAAAAAAATGTCGGAACCTGCTGTTATCAATTCACCCGTAAATATCGTAGAATGCCAGACTCCTGCGAACGTAAATTTTATAACCACTGAAGAGTTTAATGCCAGATATGCTACTAATGAACTAAGAGTAAGAAGAAATGCCGACTCACTTTCCCAGGCAGAAATAAATGCTATTAAAGTAGGTATTCTTAAAATGAGGGCATTGCCGTACACAAACCCTACCAGTTACACTTACCAATCAGCTATCCATGGCACCACTTTGCCAGATAACCTGCTTTCATGGAACATGTGTCACCGTTCGGGCGAAGGTGTTTTCTTTTTTGCATGGCACCGTATGTATTTATTTTTCTTTGAGCGGATATTAAGAGCTAAATCAGGCAGGGCTAACCTTACCCTTCCTTACTGGAACTACCAGCTTAACCCCGTGATGCCTTATCCATGGAGGGATAAAACAATTGGGAATCCTTTATATAATGCTACAAGAAGCGGCCCGATAAATAATGGCGGTGCGTTGCCTTCAAGTATTTCAACAGCCATTAATAATTCACTTGCCCTTATTCCGTACTACACTTTCCAGGGTAATTTCAACAGCGGCCCTCATGGTTCGGTACACACATCAGTAGCAGGCGATATGGCTGTAGTTGCCACTTCTGTTAAAGACCCTGTATTTTGGTTGCATCATTCTAATGTTGACAGGCTGTGGGAACAATGGCGCAGCATGTGTGGTGGCCGTACCAATCCTACAGATGCCACATGGCTTAATAAAACTTATACTTTTTTTGACGAATACGGAACACCGGTGAACATGACCGGGAGCCAGGTGGTGGAAATATCAACCCAATTGGGTTACCGCTACGATGACAGGAACCCTGTTATAACCTGCCCCGCTTCAAGGATCAGTTTTGCAGGAAGACAATCACTAATAAAGAAAGAAGCAACTTTTGTAATGGCTGGCCAAACACAACAAACTAATTTTTCAAGTGAGTCTCCTGCAGAAATAGAGTCTTTTATTGCTACAAAAAACAGAAGGACGTTTAATTTTAATAATGATGCTAATCCAGAAAGATTAACGATGATACTTGAAGGTGTGGGCATAGAACAAATGCCACAAGGCGTAATTGAAATTTATCTTAACCTGCCGGCAGGAGCCACGCCTGTTGCTGAAAGCAACTATTTTGTAGGATTGCTCGACCTTTTTTCTGCTCAGCATCATGCAGCAAACCATACTTTAGCAGAACAGGCAACAGAACCGCTTGAAATTGATGTAACGAGGACGGCACAGGCACTGGGTCTTACCATACCTGACCTTAGAAATGCAACAGTAACCTTTATAACAAGAGGGCTTGAACTAAATGGCAGGGAAGTAAGGACTACGGCAAATGTTGTGGTACGGCATATCCGTTTTTCTGTTGACAGGTATTCTGTTGAGTAAGCATTGATTGGTTGTACTGAATTTAATATTTTTTAATACAGGTTTAATGATAAATCCACATTGTAAATACAATGTGGATTTATTTTTTACCACGATAATTAGCTTGATTAAAGCATAATTTTTTAACCTGCCTCTTTGTGTTGGCAAGGGTTTATTTATAGATTTAGTGTGTTGGCTTCTTAGTAAGTAAAACCAATCCAGTACATCAATAAAAAAGGAATGCCGGGAATAAAAAATATAAAAAGAAAACCCAGTGCTCCTGGTGATTGCAAAAAGCAGACAACGGCATTGGCCTGATAAGCAACAATTAAATATGTTTAAACTACAGGTGTAAAGAAATATTTTAAGGGTACACCGCCAATACCTCGTAAATCTTGATCATATAAAAAAGTATGTAAGAGGCGAAGGAAATTATCTTGTAATGACAAACGGCCAGAGCATACCGGTGGCCCGTAATCAGAAAGAAAGGTTGATTGAAAAATTTGGGTGGTTATAATACCGTTTGAGCTATGTTGGCAACAAAATAAATTTTCACCTTTGCTTACACAAAAAAACCGGGGTGAAAAAATCACCCCGGTATGTTTTCATAATTATAGTCTCTTTATTTCTTCGCCGCAAAAAAGCTCAACTGGCGAATACTGTTGATGTTACTGTAATCATATTGATACAAACCATTTTCACAAACCACCATTGCCCTGTTGCCAAAAGTGATAACATCATAAGGTTTGTTACTGTTGATCTTTTTAAGCAACTGCAGGTTGGCAGGATTGGCTGCGTTATACACTTTTACTTCTGTTTCATCACACACAAAAAGCAGGTTGCCATCTTTACTCAGGCCGGTAGGTTTTGTAAGCTGGTAGGTTCTTATCAACGATGGGTTCATCAGGTCATTAATATCTATCACATGCAGTTCGTTGGCTTCACCTCCGCAGCCATCGCCGGCATGTAGTGTTACATACGCATGATCCTCATCAGCAATAACAGGATCACAGGCACGGCCATGAGTAAAAGTGCCTAATTGCTGAGGATTGGCAGGGTCTGTAACATCATACATAAACATACCTACAGCAGAGCCAAGAAATAATTTGCCCTGAAAAGGATAAATAGTCTGCAGGTCGTAGCCGGCAAAAATATCATTCTTTACAAGCGTTGGTGAAGCGGCATTGCTGATGTTTACAATACCAAGGTTGTGCATTTCGGTAATAGCATACAAATGGTCATTCATTAATACCATACCGGCCATTGATCCGGCAGTACCGGTTGATTTTACACCGGCGGCATTGGCAGTAAGTACACCATCAAATTCACACCACATGCACTGTGGGTAATTGCTCTCTTCAACCACCGTATCCCTTTCTAACCACTCTGTAACAATTTTATCTTCAAACATTACAGATGTACCATTTACATAAGAACGGCCGGTAAAAAAGTTGTCTAGTTTTTTAGTAATAACAGCACGGCGTGGATTGGAAATATCAAGTGCCAGCAGGTCACTATACATATCTGCATACAAGGTGTTCCCTTTTATAGCAATATCAAGGTTACCGGGAATAGAAAGAAAAGCTATTTGCACCGGGTGCATAGCATTACTGTTGTCTATGATGTGTATGCCTTTGTTCAGCTCGTTTAGATAAATATAATTGTCTTTGATATAAATTTTGCCTGCATGGGTAACAGCCTTGTTTGCATCACCATTAATAGATGCCAATGCTGTAGCTTTAGAGCCATACACCGGCGTGTATAAGGTTATGGTCTTTGTGTTCTTGTTGTTAACAGAACCAGCCTCCTTTTTACAGGCTGTAAACATTGCTGCAACAGCAACGATAGCCAACAGGCGATAAGTAATAAGCAGTGTTTTCTTTTTCATATTACTGTGTTTTTACTGGCTGACAACGGTTTTAAACAGACCGTTGCATTAATGAAGTAAAAAATTTTATTTAAAGATTTCCCGGGTAATATACCCTGATTTTTTTATGCATTAAAAGGAATTTTACCCAACCCTCATTTTTAATGACTCAGCGTGTATTTCTTTTACCTGCCACTTATATTTTTATGTATCCGGTATCTTATCCACCAACACTTTTATTAATTTGCCTGTCCAAATTTCTGCTATGCCTGTTGATTATAATAAATTAGACAATCCTGCCTGGCATGCCCTTACGGAAAGGCATTCGCATTTTGCAACGGGCACCCGTGATTTTAAAAGATATGACCCGGAGATAGTTTTATTTGCCGGGTTCGACATACAAAATGAGAACGCCTTTAAACAACTTAATGCAGTTGTTGGTATCAACGAATCTGTTTTTTTGTTTGATAAATTCCCTGCCCTTCCACACAACTATAGCATTGATGCTTTTGTGGAGTGCTTGCAAATGATCTGCCCCTCTCCGCTTTTAATTAACATAACAGAAAAAATTGTTTTGCTGAACGAAACCCACACAGGTGAAATGTTTGCATTAGTAAGCACCGTATTCCCCGGGTATTATTTACCACACACCAACCGCATGGGAAGTTATTATGGCATTTTTAAAGAAAACAAATTAATAGCTATGGCAGGCGAAAGATTATGCATGGATGGGTTAACAGAAGTAAGTGCTGTGGTTACGCATCCCAATTTCACCGGTCGTAAATATGCACAGCAACTGATGACACATCTTCATCAAAAACATCTTGAAGAAGGTGTTGTTTCCTTCCTGCATACAGGTTCAGCAAACGAAACGGCAATAAAAATTTATGAACTTCTTGGATATGAGAGAAGAAGATTAATAGACGTAAGAAAAATCAGGAGGACTACATGAATACATCTGTTCCAAAAAATCAACTATTGTTCCTGCAATTTATCTTGTAATTTAGCTTGTACTTTCTCCTGTTTTTTATCAATATAAGGCCTGTGATAATCCTTATAAAAATCTTTTTTATTGTCCTGGTACCAGGTAACAGCGCCAAAAGAATGCAGAAGTTTTATGTAACACCAGGCAAGGTCGAGTTGGTAAGGTAAAAAACCCGAACGGGCACTCCTGGGGTACAGGTGGTGGTTATTATGCCACTCTCCTGCTACATAACCCGGCCATATTTGGTTTATTGACATATCCTTCCTGTTATGATCAACACCATCCTGCCTTTTGTCTTCGCCTTTGCCATGGCCTTCATAATTAAAAGTACGTACACCAACTGCCCATATAAAAGCGCCACTAAGTAAACCACATAACAGTGGCATACCGCCGAGGAGATAAAAAGCAGCTATCCAAAAGCCCCAGTTGAGTACCCATTCAACCACACTTCTTAAAGGATTAGCAAATGATCCCCATTTTTGATACTGTACAAAATTATTTCCGTCGATACCTGAATGCTTCATCAAATTGCGAACATGATTATAATCTTTCTCAGTAAGGTCTTTTGCAATGGGCTGGTGATTAACATCTGCCAAAAAACAATATAAAAAACCACCTTCCGCAAAATAAGGATCGCCGGGTTCATCGCTTTTAGCATGATGCACATGATGCGATATCACATATATTTCTTCCGGTATAATGCTCAGCATCAGGTTTCTTGTAAAAAATTTCCACCAGGCATTTTTGAAAGTAAAAGCGCCATGTGTACAATAACGATGGTACCAGACTGTACCATGCGTACCCAGCAGTATCATGCCATAAACAAAACCTGCTCCCAGCATCCAGAAGTTGAAATATTTGGTAACAAACAGAACAAAAAACGGAAATAATAATAAAACTTTAAACCAGCTAAAAAAAGGCAGCCAGTTTTTTTTATCCTTAAAAATATTAAGTCTTGAAAAAAATTCTTTTATAAGCGTGGAAGGGGAAGGCTTGCTGAAATCACCAGAGGCAGTTCTCCACCCGTAGGAAGGAGGTTGAAGTACGTCGTCTAAAAAAGCCATTACATTGGATTTTAATGAGGAATACTGATAAAGTTTATTCCTCATCAGGTACTCAATGTAAGCAATTAAGTTGAGCATTTGGCATTGTGTGCACTTTATTACAGCAATATTACCTTACAGGTTCATCAGCAACAATGCTAAGAAACAAAACAACTATCTAATCAATTCTTAATTCAACAAACTTTGTACTGGTATTATAAACCCTTCTACTCTGTTGATGTAGAATATTATGCAACCCACTCCTTATCTTTGAAAAAAGAATTTTTGCTATGGTTAAAATCGGCGTTTTTGGAACAGGCCACCTGGGGAAATTTCACCTGAACAACTGGAAGGAAATTAAAGGCGCCGAACTAGTTGGTTTTTTTGACCCCAATGACAAAACCGCTGCTGAAGTAAGCAGCCATTACAACCTGCAACGCTTTGATACAGTTGATGCTTTACTGGACGCCTGCGATGCCGTGGATATAATTGCCCCCACTTCTTTTCACTTTGAGCTTTGCAAAGCCGCCATCAAAAAAGGCAAACATGTTTTTGTAGAAAAACCACTTGCCAACACAATGGATGAAGCAAGGGAATTGGTAAAGCTGGCAAAAGAAGCCAATATAAAAGTACAGGTGGGCCATGTGGAAAGGTTTAATCCTGCCTTTTTAGCATTAAAAGATAATGTGCTGGACCCGATGTTTATTGAAGTACACCGGTTGGCGCAATTTAACCCAAGGGGAACGGATGTGAGTGTGATACTTGACCTGATGATACATGACATTGACATCATTTTAAGTTTGGTAAAGAGTAATGTAAAAAGTATTTCGGCCAATGGTGTGGCAGTAATGAGTGATACACCGGATATTGCCAATGTGCGGATTGAGTTTGACAACAGTTGTGTAGCCAACCTTACCAGCAGCCGTATTTCGATGAAGCGCATGCGTAAGATGCGTTTGTTTCAGAAAGACGCTTATATAGGCATTGACTTTTTGGAGAAAAAAACAGAAGTGATAAAATTGAACACAGCAGCAGACAAAAATGTGTTTACGTTTGATATAGAAACAAACAACGGTAAAAAAACAATTGCCATCAGCAACCCTGTGGTGGAAGAAGGCAATGCAATTAAAATGGAGCTGGAAGCTTATTATAACGCCATTGTAAACAACACTGATACGCCGGTGAGTGAAATAGACGGCTTCAGGGCAATGGATGTGGCTCACCAGATTTTAGAAAAGATTGGTGCTACGCATGCAAACTAACGGATACCAGGAACGTTTTTATCTAAAACTGCTAACCCCTTTAAACCACTAAACCAATTCATTGAACCAACCCCGGATACATATCAGCTGGTACATTGCAGCAGACATTATCGGCTCACTGTTTACATGGTGGCTGTTTTACTACCTGCGTACTATTATTTACGATTATCCTTTTTCTGTTCCGGCTGGTTTTTATTTAGGTGCATTTTTATATACGCTTGGCTGGCTAAGCCTGCATTTGTTAAGCGGCGCTTACGAAGGCATTTATCAAAAAACAAAGATCACAGAATTTATACGCACTTTACTGGTTAGCCTTATCGGTTGCCTGGTGCTGCTGTTTTTTTTCATTCTGAAAAATCCGCAGGATAACAATATTTATTATTACAAAGAATTTTTCAGCCTGCTGGTGCCTGTTTTTATCATCACACTTTTTATCCGTTTTGTTTTGCTCAGCTTTGCTATCAAACAATTAGAAACCGGAAAAGTTTTTTTTAATTCTTTATTGATAGGCACTGGTAAAACAGCCGGTTCTTTTTTTGAATCATTTATTAAAACAAACAAAAACACCGGCTACCACATCAGCAGTTTTTTAAACACCAATGGAAATAGTGGCTTGCGGTTGCCCGATGCAATAAAAAAATATAATTCACTTCCTGATTTACACAACATCGTTACAAACGACAGGATTGAAGAAGTGATCATTACCGTAAATAAAAATGAAAGGGAACTGCTGGTGAAGATCCTGCAGCAGTTGAGTGATAAAGATGTGAATATTAAGATCACACCAGATGCGGTTGACATTATCAGCGGTGCTGTGCAAACCAGTGATGTAATGGGTATGCCGTTGATTGATGTACACAGCGGCTTGCTGCCTTCCTGGCAAAAAAACTTAAAGCGTTTTGTTGATCTGTTTATTTCTATTCTTGCAGTTGTGTTATTATCTCCGCTACTTATTTATGCAGCGATAAGGACTGCTCTTTCCTCAAAGGGATCTGTTCTTTTTAGCCAGGAAAGAATTGGTTACAAAGGCAAGCCATTTACCATTTACAAGTTCCGCAGCATGGCGCAGGATGCAGAAAAAAATGGCCCGATGCTCAGCAGCCTGGATGATGAACGCATTACTAAATGGGGAAGGGTGATGCGTAAATGGCGGCTGGATGAACTGCCGCAATTGTGGAATATCATTAAAGGAGAAATGAGCTTAGTGGGGCCAAGGCCTGAACGTAAGTTTTATGTGGACCAGATAGTAGAGCAACATTCAGAATACAAATATCTTTTTAAAGTAAAGCCGGGGCTTACCAGTTGGGGCATGGTAAAATTTGGCTATGCTTCTTCGGTGGAAGAAATGCTACAGCGAATGCCTTTTGACCTGATGTATGTAGAGAATGTTTCGCTGTTGCTTGATCTGAGAATAATGATTTTGACACTGGCAACAATTTTGAAAGGAAAGGGAAAGTGAGTTTGTTTGTTATTCGTTATTTGTTAATCGTTATTTGTTAGAGAAGGCTGTTCCCTATTAATGATTCACAATTAACCATTCACTATATTTGAAAAAACACTGCACATGAAGGCAACCCGTTTGCTTTTTCTTTTTTGTTTTTGTTATACAATTGTGGCTGCACAAAAACCCTATTGGCAGCAGCAGGTTAATTATAACATTACCGTAAGCCTTAATGATAAAGAACATACATTAGATGGCAACGAAACAATGGAGTACATCAATAACTCTGATGACACACTTCGCTTTATCTGGATACACCTGTGGATGAATGCTTTTAAAAATGACCGTACCGCTTTTACTGAACAACAATTAGAAAATGGCAGCACCAATTTTTATTTTAGTGAGGAAGAAGATAAAGGTTATATCAACCGGCTTGCATTTAAAGTGAATGGCACCATTGCAGTAAAAGAAGACCATCCCAAACACCAGGATATCATTAAAATTATTTTGCCTTCACCTTTGGCACCAAAACAAAAGTGCATGATTGAAACACCTTTTCATATTAAACTGCCATATAATTTTTCAAGGGGCGGACATGTAGGTCAATCATATCAAATAACACAGTGGTATCCCAAAGCGGCTGTATATGACCGCAAGGGCTGGCATGAAATGCCTTATTTGGACCAGGGAGAGTTTTACAACGACTTTGGTAATTATGAAGTAACAATTACATTGCCTGAAAATTATGTTGTAGCGGCTACTGGAGAGTTGATAAAGGAAAGCACAAAGCCTGGACCAGCCGATGGCATATTAGTAGAAAGAACTCCGGTTGTAAAAGAAAAAACACCTTTCTTAGTTAGAAAGAAAGAACCGGCAGTCGTTCCTGTTCCTTCATCGAAAAATTTAAAAACAGTTACTTACAAACAAAACGATGTAATTGATTTTGCCTGGTTTGCCGATAAAAGATTTGTTGTAAGAAAAGATACGTTGGCTTTGCCGTCAGGAAGAATAATAAATGTAGCTGCCTATTCATTACCGGCAAAAGAAGGCAATGACTATTGGCAAAATGCAGTGAAGTATATCAAGAAAGCTGCTTTATCAAAAAGTAATCTTATTGGCGAATATCCTTATAATACAATCTCTGTAGCGCAAGGGGAAATGAAATTTGCTGGCGGAATGGAGTACCCAACCGTTACTATTTTATCGGGATTAGAAAACAAAGAGCAGTTGGAAAGTGTGATAGAACATGAAGTTGGGCACAATTGGTTTTATGGAATTTTAGCAACCAATGAAAGGGAACATCCGTGGATGGATGAAGGGATGAATGAATATTATAAAAGCCGTTACCCTTTTGAACCTGTGGCACCGATAATTAAAAAGAAAGGTGAAACAGATTTTTGGGGGAAAAGAATGCCGGAAAATATTAAAGATTTTTTACTGCGGTGGGTTGTATCAGAAAGAAAGGACCAGGCAATTGAAACGTCATCGGAAAAATTTTCTGTAGTCAATTATGATTTGTCTGCTTATTATAAAGCAAGCAAATGGATGAAATGGTTGGAAACAACTTTAGGAAAAGAGAAATTTGATAGTTGCATGAGAGAATATTACAGGGAATGGAAATTTAAACATCCTTACCCTGAAGATTTCAAAGCAGTTTCAAACAAGTTAACTGAAGGCGCATTTGAATATGCAAATGCACATAATAATGTTGGCGATCCTTATAAAATTG
>JAZKGV010000059.1:0-12983 GCA_040385725.1 Bacteroidota bacterium
TTTTGTAAAATTGCTTTTGTAAAATTTTATTCTTGATGGTTTTGAGCGCAGATGGTTTGGGATATACTTTCACCCCTTCACTTTCCAGTTTTTCCAATGCCTCTACATTTACATTTTCAATTTCAATAGTGATAGCATCTAATCCTTTCCCGAAATTATATACATCCTCATAGTGGCGGATATCGCCTTGTATAAAATGATTGCAGAGATGTGCGGAGGGACATTGGCTGTCATTTTCCATTACAAAAGTTTCAACCGGATAGTTAGCTGCGGCTTGCAGTAACATTCTGCCTAGTTGCCCGCCGCCGAGGATGCCAATTTTTTTCATGGGGCAAATATAAATGTGTTATAACAAATAGTTTAGATGTGGGGTTGCTAATGTAGAAATACACAGTAATGTTGAATGAAATTCTTTAAGTGAGGAAAAAAATCCCTATACCCGGTTGTGAAGAGACAATTTTTACGTTGAAAATTTTGTGGTATGCTTTTGTTATTAACCTGAGTATAATCTATATGATTATCAAAACTGATTATTAACGAAACCAATTAAGATGAAAACGAAATTATTTTTATTAGCATCAGGAATGATGTTTTTAGCTTGTGCCGCAGATGCACAGAATGTACGCTTTGGTGTAAAAGCAGGTGCCAACTTTTCAACAGTTAATACCAATGGAAATGATCCTACATGGGGATCAAGAACTGGTGTACATGCTGGATTATTAGCTCATATTCACCTGAATAAAAGCTGGGCAATTCAACCAGAACTTGTTTATTCTATGCAAGGTGCTAAAATGACTGTAGCTGGTGGGCAAATGCAAACGATCAACCTGAATTATGTGAATGTACCCATATTAGTTCAGTATATGTTTGATAACGGGTTTAGGTTGCAAACAGGCCCGCAGGTTGGTTTTCTTGCTGCTGCAAATACCAAAGTTGGAACCACCCATACTTCTAATAAAGAATTCTTTAACAGTACTGATTTCAGCTGGGCTTTTGGTGCAGGATACTTATCCAATATTGGCTTAGGTGTTGATGCCAGGTACAATTTGGGGTTAAATGATATTTACAAACCCGGTGCATTACGGGAAACCAATAGTGTTTTTCAACTTGGACTATTTTATATGTTCAATCATAAAAGCAAGTAGGTTTTTGGTTTAAGTTTAAAAAGTGCTTCTTTACTGGAAGCACTTTTTTTATGCCGGGTAACCAGAAATATACTTTAAACTCTTTTTTAACAACGCAACAAAAGTTCCCTGTCCTGTAGTAAATATATTTTTTAATAACTTATTCTCTTGTTTTTTTGGGCTTTAATGTTTATAGGGTTCCGCTGCACATTCATTTTTATCTGTTGAGGGGCAAAACAAATAAAAACACTCAAATAATTTTTTGTTGGGGTACGGGCAGGCATTAAATCCGCTTCAATGTTAGCTATCCGTGATATTATGCTCTTTACTTCCTTTGCCAAAAGCTTTTCCTCATCCCCATTATATCTTATTTGATTTTTGGTTATATAATAGGGTGAAGCTGTATCTGCGGGTACTTTAAAATTATTTCGGGTATATACGGTGTATTTATTTGTTTTTTGAAGTGTATTAATAATTTCAGATGCCTTTTTTGCCGGGATGTTGTCGTTGGTTTGGCACAAAAATATTTCCAACACTGTCTTTTGACCCACCTTTGCTATGGCGGTTCCTTTCAGGTTTGTAATACTAAACGATTTTATTTTATAGTTATACGATACTACAGCTGTTATTGCATTTTCCATGTTCTTATATTCCTCCTCCGTATCCAGCATAAAATTTCCTTTTTCGATAAATGTTATTGTAAAACCATTGGAGTCACTTGTAACAGTGAAAGGTGCATTTCCATCAATGGTGTTGGTGATTTTTTTTGCTTTGTTTACTCTTTGCTCAAGGGTATCAGGAATAGTATTTATAAGTGTGCCAAAGATGCTTATTGTGTCTTCAAAAAAATTACTTGCAACAAATGGGTTTACTGGTAATGCGCTATAATAAGCCCGTATTACATCTGTGAATTTATAACCAAATGCTTCTTCAATTTTTTTCTTTATATCAACTGCACTATCCCGGTAGTTCTTATCAAGCTGATAGTATTGCTTGATCATATTGCTGTTAAAAGCCGAATCAAGCTGATTAACATTGGTGTTGTAATAAGCTTTTCTAAAATCCAGGTATGCTTCTTTTAATTTCAGTGAGTCAGATTGTTCTATTGCAGTTGTAGTTGTTGCTGTATCTGTTTCTCCCCGGTTCAATACAAAATAAACCAACGCTGCAATGCCCAGCAGCAACCCAATTACCACAAACGTGTAAACACTGCTTTTCTTTTTTGCCTGCTTTTCTTTTAAATGCAGTTGGTCTTCTAATTTTTGTTTTTCTTCCTGTTCTTTTTCTATTTTTCGCCTAAAATTGGCATCATTAGTGTAATCTTCCCCCTTTGCTTTTTTTACATAATTATCCCTTGAGTTTACTAATAGATCTATATCCTGAAAGTCGTTGGCAAGTACTGCTGCCAGCGTTTCGTAATTATAGCCAATATCCTGTGTATCAAAAGTGCCCCTTTCCACTACAGCCAGTTTTTCACCATATGCATAAAATGTTTTGTAAGGTATTTTTATAAGATTGAGCAACTGGCTGGGTGTAACAATAAGCTCAGTTAAACTATCACCTTTTTTGGGCAGCCACTCCAGCATATCACCAGAGCCGTTATAAATTTTTGTCATCCATTCATCCAGCAAAGCAGTTTCCTGGTTTTCTATCCGGCTGGGCACAGGTAAGGTTCTTAATCTGAACCTGTCGAAAATGATCTGCTTTTGTCCTTTGATCGCTTTTTCCGATACACTTTTTATACCATTAAAGCTTTGTTCGTTGGGTGTAAACAACAGCACTAATATGTCAGGCATTTGAATGGAACAAATACCGCTGCTGTCGGTTAAGCCGGTCCGGCTGTCAATTAAAATTATATCATAGGTATCCAGCCATACTTCCCTTAATTCTTCCAGGTATTGGCCACCATCAGAATTTTGATAAAAATTATTGTAATCAAATTGTTTTACATTTTTTATAAAATTGTCATCATTGCGGCCGGCGCTTAGTATGTCTAATTGTGTGTGGCTGTCAATGGTGATGGTGCTGATATAGTCATCCCAGTTTAATGCAGCCGGCTCTGTTTGCGGATTGGTTTGTTTAAGATTAAGCAGATCAATAAGTCCCGCTTTGCTGCGTATGCTTTTAGGGTCAATGTAATTGCTGTAAAAATTTTCAAGCCCTGGTGCTTCAAGGTCCCAATCTATTACAAGGGTTTTATTGCCCCATTGCGCCAGTAATACAGCAATATTAGCCATAGCCATTGAGCGGCCCACACCTCCCTTATATGAGTAAAAAGTAATTACCCTGTTTATTTTATTTGCCGGTGTTACTTTGTTTACCATGTTATTGGGTCTTGCTTTTTATTATCGTCCAGGTTGTATTGAGTAAAATAGGCATTCAGTTCTGTTATGATTTGTTTCCGGCCTTCGGCGGTTTCCCAGCCGGGTTTTAGTGGTGGTGCATTTAAAATGATAGCGCCGATAGTTTTAATGTCTTCCTTCATCTTTTCCTGTATCTCAAGATATTTTTCTGTTTTGAAAAACGCATCTCCCACCTGGTCAAAATCACTATAGTCAAGATAGTGGAGCCCCTTTGCATAGTCAGGGATAGGGTCCACTTTACGATAAACAACAGACCATATCAATGTCTTGGGTTTTGTAAGCGGGCTTAGTTCTAATATTTCCTGCCGGTGTTTCATGGTTAAAAATTCCTTTACACACCAATCCGACTTTCTGAAGTAAGGTGGGGACAATATGGCTACAATACATTTGGAGTACAGGAGGTTTATAAACAGCTCATCATTAAAATCAACACCGGGTGTAAGGCCCGATTGGTCAACAAAAATTTTGGGGTCGTGTGGCAGCTCATTGTTAAGGTAATCTGCAAACAGCGGTAAAAAAATTTCGTTAAGCCATTGCTCACTCCTTTTACTCCTTTTATAGGAGATAAAAACATCATTAATGTAGGCCATAGGTTAAATTTGAAGTTGGGGGCTTTTAATAATGAACCTAAATTAAATATTATTTATAATAACTGCAATAGTAGAAACACGGTGCATGTGGAATTTACCCGGCTGGAAGTAAAACAGCTTTTGCAAAAAGAAAGTTACCTTTGAACTTCAATGCAACCAGATTATCCCCATAAACTCTTTTCTGATAAACGCAGCAACTACTCCCTGCTGATGCTTGCACTTGCTATGGATTCGGTTATATAAGTATGCTTTTCCTTAATGGAATTATTTCTTCTTATTTATTGTATTATTTAATCTTATTGCATATTTTTTATGGAATCAATTACAGCACAACCAAAAAATACAACTACCGCTGCCACAGACTTTCTTCCACTGCAGGGAACAGACTATGTAGAATTTTATGTGGGCAATGCCAAGCAGGCAGCACATTTTTATAAAACAGCTTTTGGTTTTCAGAGCCTGGCGTATGCTGGCCCTGAAACAGGTATGAAAGACAAAGTGAGTTATGTTATCAGGCAAAATAAATTAACGTTTGTATTGACTACACCGTTAAGAATTGACAATCCCGTTGCAGACCATATTTATAAACATGGAGATGGCGTAAAGATGCTGGCTTTAAAAGTAGAAGATGCTGCCAGTGCCTGGATGGAAACGGTAAAGCGTGGCGCCAGGTCTTATATGGAACCGGTAACGATGAAAGATGACAGCGGCGAAATTGTAATGAGTGGCATACATACTTATGGGGATACGGTTCATTTATTTATTGAAAGAAAAAATTACAACGGCGTTTTTATGCCGGGGTTCAGGGAGTGGAAATCAAATTACAATCCAACTGAAACAGGTTTATTATATGTTGACCATTGTGTAGGCAACGTAGGCTGGAACCAAATGAACCCGTGGGTAAATTTTTATGAAGATGTGATGGGCTTCAGAAATATTTTAACTTTTGATGATAAGGATATTTCAACAGAATATTCTGCATTGATGAGTAAGGTGATGAGCAATGGAAATGGATTTGTAAAATTCCCCATTAACGAACCGGCAGAAGGAAAAAAGAAAAGCCAGGTGGAAGAGTATCTTGATTTTTATAATGGAGAAGGTGTACAACATGTGGCTATTGCAACCGCAGATATTGTTAAAACAGTTTCTGAATTGCAGGCAAGAGGGATCGAGTTTTTAAATATTCCTGATAGCTATTATGCAGATGTGCTTGACCGTGTTGGCAAGATAGATGAGGACCTTGCTCCATTGCAGGAACTGGGTATCTTAATTGACAGGGATGAAGAAGGTTATCTGCTGCAGATCTTCAGCAAACCACTGGAAGACAGGCCTACATTGTTTTTTGAAATTATTCAGCGTAAAGGTGCAAAGAGCTTTGGTAAAGGAAATTTTAAAGCTTTATTTGAAGCATTAGAAAGAGAGCAGGAGGCAAGAGGAAACCTATAAGGTTTGACACCTGGCAAAGAAGCAATGTAAAACCTTATAGGTTTAGCGAAGATTGCAACGTATGATTGAGCCTTATATTGTGGGCTATTAAAGAAACTATAAAATGTGGATTTAATAGCCCTTTTTAATTTATATTTGTTGCTTAAAAATATTTCACAAGTAATAACCACCTTATCGGAAAACGGCTACCCAATCCCTGTGTAAAATTTGTTATTGCATGAAAAAGTTTTTTTTGCACCTCTGCATCGTCGTTTTATTTGTTGCGCCTTCATTGTTAAAGGCGCAAACTAATTATGTATCCATCAAAGCAGCAAGCAATGTGGTTACAGGTATTTATTCAAAAGTTGAAGACACTCTCCGCAAACAATTTGAAACAAAAAAGATAGCCTGGCCTCCTGAGCAGGTGTATGTACGTAGTTTTAAATACGACAGGCAGGTGGAGGTTTGGGTAAAGGGAACCGCAGAGGAGCCCTTTAAATTATTCAAGACTTACCGTATGTGTATGCAAAGCGGTACTATTGGCCCAAAGCGGATGGAAGGTGATTACCAGATGCCGGAAGGGTTTTATTACATCAACGAGTTTAAACCAAACAGTAATTTTCATTTGGCATTAGGGCTTAATTATCCCAATGCATCAGATAAAGTATTAAGTGATGTACATCGTCCTGGTGGTGATATTTATATTCATGGTGGCTGTGTTTCCACCGGTTGTATTGCTATCAGTGATAAACCAATTGAAGAATTATATGTCCTTACTTCTCATGCGAAAGATAAAGGGCAGGATTTTATCCCGGTGCATGTATTCCCTGTAAAATACAATGTGAAAAAATCTTTTGAATACCTGGCACAGGCAACAAAAGAAAACCAATCGCTTCAGAAATTTGCTATCTCTTTAAAATCAGCTTTTGATAAGTTTGAAGAAAAGAAACAATTGCCTTTGATATTGGTGAATAAAAAAGGCGAATACATTGTTGAATAGCTTCCACAAAAATTACAATTACATTTGCACATCTATCAGCCTGGCTATCGCTTCCCGATTTTATCGGGAGGAGGAAAGTCCGGACAGCACAGGGCAACACACCGGTTAACGGCCGGGTCCCGACTTGTCGGGAACAGCAAGTGCCACAGAAAATAACCGCCCTGACTAACCATTGGGGTAAGGGTGAAAATGTGAGGTAAGAGCTCACGGTTTTTTACAGTAATGTATGAGATGGGTAAACCTTGTGTGCTGTAATGCCACGTATATCAGCGCTGAAAGCGGCCCGTTTGATCTCGTCAATTAATTGACGAGAGCGTTGAAGGGTAGGCAGCAAGATCCCGTTAGTAATAACGAGACCAGATAAATGATAGCCCACGACAGAATCCGGCTTATGGCTGATAGATTTTTTTTCTTACAGAAATTCTTTAAAGATATTTTGTTTTACACCCGGCCATTCGTCATCCAGAAAACTGAAATAAACAGAATCTCTTACGGTTCCATCTTCATTGATAAAGTTTTTCCTGAGTGTGCCTTCTTTTACAGCGCCAATCTTCAGCATGGCTTTTTGCGAACGGAGATTAAGTGAGCTTGTTTTTAACTCCACTCTTATCAATTGTAATTGTTCAAAGCAATAACTAAGCAGCAGGAATTTGCAATGCTTATTGAAACCTGTACTATGTAGCTTGGGATGAAGCCAGGTCCAGCCAATCTCTACTTTTTTATTTTTCAGGTCAACATTTCCAAAACGGGTGCACCCAAGATATTCATTTTGCTTTTTATCAAAAATGGCGAATGGGTAAGAACGTTGCTGTTTCCTTTCTTCCAGCGCTATGTCAAAATACTTCCTGAAATCTTCAGCCGAATAAATTTTCGCCATGGTAAACTCCCAGATCATTGTTTGCATGGCGGTAGGCAGGAGTAACTCAAAATGTTTTTCTTCCAATGGTTCTAACCTTGCCCATTCATCTTCGAGGATGATGGGGGTGTCAAAAAAGTGTTCGTAGTTCATGGCTATGTTAATTGTTGCTTTACTATACCGGCAGCTATTTTATCCAATGGCAATGTTACAGCATCTGCAGAAAAATCATTCCAATTGATAAAACGAAATGTTTCTATTTGTTTTTTCTCTTCATAAATTTTTAACTGTGCTTCATCAAAGTCAAATGTTTTTGATCGAAGTGGCACCCTTATATCTTCCAACGCTTTTATAAAATAATAAATAGAAACTATTTGATGGGCATGATTAAAAGCGCTTTGCTGGTAAATGTCTGTGGTGTAAATATGATCGCCCACTTCCACTCTTAAATTCATCTCTTCAATAAATTCTCTCTTTAGGCAATCCCTTGTTCCTTCACCCACTTCCAATCCGCCACCAGGAAATTTTGTAAAGTAATTTCCACGGATGTATTCATCACTCACCAGCACCTGCTTTTGATCATTTATTAGTATGCCGTAAACTCTTATTGAAAACATTTTTTCTTTTTTTGATTACACGAATTTGAAATGAATTACACTAATTAAAAAGAAAATTCGTGTAATCTGTGTAATTGGGCAAATTCGTGTCATAAAAATTTAAAACCATTTTTTCTTCATAAAATATAAACCAATCGTTACTGATACAGCCAGCGAAATAAGAATAGGAATATAAAAAGAGTGCGGCAGATCTTTTCCTGGTATTGGCACATTCATTCCATAAATACTGCTGATAAGCGTAGGCAGCGAAATAATAATGGTGATAGAAGTCAGCCTTTTCATCACCGAGTTAAGATTATTACTGATGATACTGGCAAATGCATCCATGGTACTGCTGAGGATGTTGGTGTAAGTATTTGCCATTTCAAGCGCCTGGCTGGTTTCCACCACCAGGTCTTCCAGCAATTCTTTTTCTTCCTCATTCAATTGCAAAAAATTAGTTCTTGCCATTTTTATCATCAGCAGTTCATTACTTCGCAGCGCCGTTACAAAATACACAAGGCTTTTTTGTATCCTCATCAGTTCCAGCAGTTCTACATTACGGTTGCTGTCGTATAATTTTTGCTCCAGTAAATTTCTACGTTGGTTTATCTCTTTCAAAAAATCCTGGAAGTTGGTCACTATCTTTTCAAATATCTTCAGCACCATCATATTCTTTTTATCAGGGCTGCGGTTTTGAAAAGTATTCAGGAATTTTTTGATGGCTTCATTCTCAAATGAATTAACTGTTACAATTTGTGTATGCGTTAAAATGATACAGATAGGTATGGTAATATAATAAGCATCGCTTTCATTAAACGAATTGTTTTCTGTCGGTGTTTTTATTACAATGAGTTTTACATTGTCTTCAATTTCATACCGGCTTCTTTCATCTATATCCAGTGAATCTTTTAAAAAGTCAATAGGTATTTCAAGCGTTTCGCTTAATTCGGTAAACTCTTCCTGTTTTAATGGCGGCAACACATTTACCCATGCACCCGATTCCGGTTTATCAATAGCAATGGTTTTGTGTTCTACATTTTTAAAATATTGTATCATTAGAGTTTAGAAGGTTTAGGGAAGTTTGGAAATTTTAGGGCTTACGATATTGTTTATAATATTCAAATGATGTTCTGTATGATAAATGGTGAAGTAGCAAAGCTCTCTCAATGTTATTCTTCCTAACAGTGGGTGCCTTGCAAGGTAATCGTCTAATTTACTTTCGCTGGTTTTATTTTTTAATGCAGCAATAAATTTTACTGTGGCCTTATTCCAGGTTGCCAGCAATTTTTGTTTTCCATATTTTATTTGCATTGGTTTTGGCACAAACCTGCCGCTTGCTTTTCCACCGGCAGCTAATTTTTCTTTGTATCTGTCAACCAGCGCTTCATAACTTCTGCTATCCCTGTTAGGAGTGCCACCAACCCATCTTACAATAAATGCAGGTAAAGTATAAGCCAGTGTAGTGGTATTTGTTGAAATAATTAAATGCTGCACATTTTCTGCCACCGACCATTTATCTTCTGCAGGCCTTGTAAAGAATATATTTTCATCCACTGCTTCACAGGCTTTTGAAAATGCGGTGAACATTTTTTCAGCAGCGGCTATTATTTGTTCTTTGGTTAAGTATTGCATGGCGAAAAGACTATAGATATTAGACAATAGACGAAAGACAAAGCATTAGGTAGCCTTCCCACTTCCTACTCACTACTTCCCACTACCCAATCTCGACCTCTCCTTTAAATACAAATAAAGCAGGCCCACAAAGCCATATATCAGTAAAATTTTCATCATCCACCCTGTTAAACTCCACACTCAAACTACCACCGGGGGTTTTTACATTTACTGTATTAAAACCGTTTTCATTGTGTGCACTTAGTAATGCCGCTGCTGTAACACCGGTACCGCAGCTTAGCGTTTCATCTTCCACGCCACGTTCATAAGTGCGTACAAAAATTTTATCTTCACTAATGGTCTCAACAAAATTTACATTGATGCCTTCTTTTTCAAAATCATCGCTGTATCGGATACCCCTGCCAGATTCCACTACATCAATATTTTCAACATCCGGGGCAAATTTTACAAAATGTGGCGAACCTGTATTGAGGATAGAATAACCGGCACTATATTTTACCTTATTTACATCTTTCATTTTCAGGGATACAATTCCATCAACATCTATTTCAGCTTCATGCTCGCCATCTGTTGCAATAAAATGATACATGCTTTTGTGTATGCCGACTTCATGTGCAAATTTTACCAGGCAGCGGCCACCATTACCACACATGCTGCTTTCGTTTCCGTCAGCATTATAATACAGCATTTCAAAATCGTATCCTTCTTTTTTGTTTAAAAACATTAAGCCATCGGCACCAATTCCAAAATGGCGGTTGCACAGTTTTTTTATTTGTTTGGCTGATAACTGTATTGGTTGGTTATGATAATTATCTATGATAATAAAATCATTGCCGGTACCCTGGTATTTGTGAAATGGTATTTTCATGACTGGTAAATAGTGACTGGTTAATGGTTAGTGGGATGGCCCTTCAAGGTTGCTTATCATTTTACTAAGCATCCTGAAAACCGATTCGATATATTTTTCAAGTTCTTTTATATTTTCTTTTATAAGATAGTTCAATGTTAGTGAAATTTCTATTTGTGTATCCACTTCTACTAAAGAACTTCTGGCTACTTCATAAAAACGTTTCTTTTCATTGTCCAATTAACTTTACAGTAAAAAGCACTTTCAAACCCACTCGCCACTTGCGAATCCCCGCTTACCTTTTTTGAAGACCGAATTTCGCATTTCTTAAATAAAAAATCCCTTATTTTTGCGCTGCATTAAAATAAAGCCTCAATTATTTCGTATTAGTAATTGAAAACACAGACGGTTCTGTGGCCGAGTGGCTAGGCAGAGCTCTGCAAAAGCTCGTACAGCAGTTCGAATCTGCTCGGAACCTCTCAAAATATCCTTCTCCAAACGGAGAGGGATTTTTTTTGAAATTCTCTATATAAAAGAGTTTTGAAATCAAATGTAACAAATGTGTTACCTTATTTGGTTGTCACACTATCTCTAATATAATACTTCGTTCCTGCTTTTACTTAGCCTTTAACTGTAAGATAATATTCAAGATTGCGAAGTAATGCGGAGTACCTCGTTTGCGTATATTTGGATTAAAATTTTATCTTTTTGAGCATGATTAAAAAATTCCTGAAGCCATCAAATAAAATTGCTTTAATCTTATTGTTCGCCTCAATATGTGTTACATCCAAAGCACAGACTTACCAGTTTATTGGTAACGGCAACTGGACGGTGAATACCAATTGGCTTAATGGATCGAAGCCACCTGTTGTACTTCCGGCAGGTGACACTATTATTATTTCACCGGTAGCTGGAGATAGTTGTGTACTAAATGTTACTCAAACAATTTCGCCGGGTGCTAAAATGATTATAGCATCTGGTGCAAACTTTATTATTCTTGACGGTTTCTTTCTTAACACCAATCCTCCTGCAGTTACCACTATACAGGTAAATGAAATTAGAAGTTGCCGAGCTCTTTTCCAGGCAAGTGTAACCAGTAATGGTGGCAGCCCTGTAACTGCAAGGGGTTTTGTATGGGGTACCAGTCCACACCCAACGATAGCAAATGATAAAACAATCGATCAATTAGAAGGATTTACCTGGGAAAGCCGGGTTTATGGATTGACAGCCAGTACCCAGTATTACGTAAGGGCATATGCCACTAATAGTGATGGTACGAGCTATGGGGTAGAATTAACTTTTACAACCAGTCCTGTTTCCATTTTCGTAACTACTAATCAAAATGTGGTTAATATAACTGATACCACCGCTGACGCTGCAGGAAGCATTCCATATGATTCATGTACTGCCGGTTTAATTAACAAAAAAGGTATTGTGTTTGACACCCTCAGCAATATAACATTTGATGATGCACATACAACAAATGAAGGCCCAAGGCCAGGGCTCTTCACAAGTCATCTTACTAATCTGCTGCCCGGGAAAACTTATTTTTTTAAAGCCTATTGCACAACATTTAGTGGCGATACTTTTTTGGGCTCAATTGCCAGTTTTACCACAGCATCTCCTGTTCCGGACAGCCTTTTAATTGAAATCTGTAATAAAAAATGGATGAAACGTAACCTTGGTGTAGTGACCTATAGAAACGGAGATACCATACCACAAGTGACAGATGCAACGCAATGGCGTCTTACTGCTGCCGGTGCCTGGTGTTATTACAATAATGATCCTTCTACTGAAGCAGTGTATGGCAAGCTATACAATTGGAATGCAGTCAATGATCCCAGGGGGCTTGCGCCAACAGGTTGGCATATACCAACAAATAGTGAATGGTTTTCGATGGTTGCATGCATTGATCCATCTGCAGATACAACATGCGAAGCCTGTATTCATTATAGTACTGCTGGTCCTGCACTAAAAGATACAGGCACTGTTCATTGGCAAACGTCAACAGGCACTAACAGTAGTGGTTTTACCGCTCTTGGAGCAGGTGGCCGTAATAGTACAGGAGCTTTTTCCGGCTTAAAACAATTTGGAGAATGGTGGACTTCTACCACCCTTTCAGGGTTCGCAAAGACCCATGGTGTATCAACTTTCTCTAATTCGGTAATAGGAGCTGTTCAACCAAAAAATACAGGATGCTCTGTTCGTTGTGTAAAAGATTAACGCAGTAATTACAAACAGGACTATTTTTGTTTGACCCTCAAAAATATAATTCACTGAAAAGGAGGTTGTTTTTAGAATATGTTTCCAAAATATTTACAACGCACCGGTTTACTTGCCTGCATTATGCTGGTGGTTGCCTGTTTTATGCCCTGGACCTTTCATGCTGACCTGAAAGAAACTTTTACTGGTTTTTATTCTCATGATAACCACTATGGCAAACCCGGCCTGTTTTTAACAGGGATAGCTGTGATTGCTTTTGCTTTTATGTATATCCCAAAAGTGTGGGCCAAGCGTACCAATCTTTTTATATGTGCAGTGGGAGTA
>JAZKGV010000060.1:0-23772 GCA_040385725.1 Bacteroidota bacterium
ACATGGCTGTTCCTTTTGCAGGTGTATAACCACGTACTTTGTTTGTTTCCCAGGTCCCGTCCATTATCAATTCCTTATCTGTTACGGTAAGCTGTACTAACATTATTTTTTTTACACGCCTTGGTGTACGGATAGAAAACTGGTGTTCTAAAAACTCTTCATCTTCAATAATAATATCATTGCCTTTCCATTTTACATTTATATCCCTGATGCCGGCCTCTTCTTTCCCGTTAGCCGTTTTAAAAACAATTCTTGAATAGCCAACCAGCTTCCCTTTTTCTTCGCTTATAGCCATTTCGTAAGGCAGGTGTACAAGCTCGCCAGCTGAATCGGTGAGCAAAATTTCGCCATACCACATTCCTGTTATGTCTTGTTGCTGGGCAAAAACTGTTGTGGCATTAAAGCAGCATAATAATAAAATGTATTTTAAATAACGTTTCATCCCGGTTGTTTTGTTTTATTCGTCGGTATCAGCAAGTGTTATACCGTTTTCGTTCAATAATAGATCAGCATTGTTTTTAGCATGAACTGCATTGCCGGTAATTTTTTTAATTAACCCGGCAGCATCTTCCCTGTTATATAATCCCTTTGTGTACCACTTGTCGTAATATTTCAGCAAGATGCGGAAACATTCTTTATGATTATCCTCCAGCAAAAAATTTATCGCATTTTTAGCTTCCAGCCCACCAAGCCTTTTTTGTATGCGGATAACGGCATTCACCAACGTTTCTTTGTCTTTCTTCCCGTACTCTGCGGTAAGATAATTCAATCTTTCTTCAAACGGAATGTCGAGAAATAAAATATTGCTGGCCCTCATTTGTTTCCAGAAGCTGTCAGGTATTTTAAGGTCACCAATGCGCTGGCTTTCGTCTTCGATGAAGATATCGATGGTGGTTGATGGTTGGCCGTTGGCCGAATGCTCTACGGCCAACGGCCAACGAATAGCGGCCAACGATTCAGCCAGTAAATTTTCAAACATTTCCTGCGTGGGCTGTACTTTTTCGTCAATTGCGCCAAAGGCAGAGCCTTTGTGATTTGCCAATGCTTCCAGATCAATAATGGGAAACCCTGCTTCTTTCATCTGGTGCAGTACTGATGTTTTTCCTGAGCCGGTATAACCACCCAACACCGTTAACTGCTGTTGCTTTTCAAATTGTTCTCTTACCCATTTCCTGTATGCCTTGTAACCTCCAACCAGCGTGTAAACTTTAAAGCCATATAGATCCAGCAGCCATGCAATGCCAGCACTACGCATGCCGCCACGCCAGCAGTGGATAAGAACACCCCCTCCGCCCCCTGAAGGGGGAACTGGAACATTCGATTTCTTATCAATCTTTTTATGAATCGAAACAACTGCCTCAACAGCTTCTACAATCGCTTTCATTTTTACACCAAAGTAATCCAGGCCGATCTTTATTGCAGTTTGCCTGCTTTGTTGTTTATACGCTGTGCCAACTACTACTCTTTCTGCATCCGTAAACAAGGGCAGGTTATATGCAGCAGGTATATGTGCATGATCATACTCGCCGGGGCTGCGTACATCAAACACCGGACTGTTTTTAGCCAGTTGTAAAAAATCCTCTATGGTTAATTTGTGTATTGCCACTTTTTTGAAACGATAAAAATACAAAAAGAAAAACCGCTGAAATAATCAGCGGCTTTCAATATTAGTTATTCAATTAACAATACTAAATGCTCTATCCGTTCATACTCGTCAAAAACTCCATATTGTCTTTAGTTCCTTTCATATTTTTCAGCAATAAACTAATGGCTTCTTCTGTGTTCATATCAGCCATGTGCTTACGCAGTACCCACATGCGCTGGGCAACATCTTTATCCAGCAACAGATCATCACGGCGTGTGCTTGATGAAACAATGTCAATAGCAGGATAAATCCTTCTGTTGCTCAGTTTCCTGTCTAATTGCAATTCCATGTTACCGGTACCTTTAAATTCTTCAAAGATCACCTCATCCATTTTACTGCCTGTATCAACCAATGCTGTTGCAATGATGGTAAGTGAGCCGCCAAATTCAATTTTACGGGCAGCACCAAAAAACTGTTTTGGTTTTTGCATTGCATTTGCTTCCACACCACCGCTTAGTACTTTACCGCTGCTTGGAGCTACTGTGTTGTGTGCCCTTGCCAGCCTTGTAATACTATCAAGTAATATCACTACATCGTGTCCGCATTCCACCAGGCGTTTTGCCTTTTGTAAAGCAATGGTACTAACCTTCACATGTTTTTCAGCAGGTTCATCAAACGTAGATGCAATTACTTCTGCTTTTACGCTGCGTTCCATATCTGTCACCTCTTCCGGTCTTTCATCAACCAGCACTATCATTAAATAGCATTCCGGGTGGTTTTCTGCAATAGCGTTTGCCAGCTCCTTCAGCAACATTGTTTTACCTGTTTTTGGCTGGGCTACTATCAATCCACGCTGGCCCTTACCAATGGGCGTAAACAGATCCATTATCCTGGTGCTGAAATTACTTGCACTGGTTACAAGGTTTAATTTCTCAAATGGGAATAACGGTGTCAGGTAGTCGAAAGGAACCCTGTCTCTTACCTCTTCTGGTTTTTTACCATTGATGGTATCAACCTTTAGCAATGCAAAATATTTTTCACCTTCTTTTGGCGGACGAACAGAACCATACACGGTATCACCTGTTTTTAAACCAAACAATTTTATTTGCGAAGGAGAAACATAAATATCATCAGGAGAAGAAAGATAATTGTAATCGCTGCTTCTTAAAAAGCCATAGCCATCAGGCATCATTTCTAATACACCTTCACCCAGTATAATGCCATCAAATTCAATATTGAAAACATTTGGGTCGTGGTGCTTGCGCTGGTGTGGTTTATTTTGAAAAGTTGGTGTTGTTTGTTGCGGTTGTTCTGTCATCTCTGCCAGCTCGGGTTGTGCCTGGATATCCATTTCATCTTCTTCCTGCAAAAGGGAAGCAATGGCTGCCGGAATAGTGCTTTGTTCGCTGGTTATTGGCCGCAGATCTTCTTCCTCTTCCATCTCAGGCTCAGCCAGTTCGGCTTTTTTAACAGGTTTTTTCTTTTCTGCTATTGGTTCAGCTTTTTTGGATGCGGCTTTTGCTGCAGGTTTGTCTGGCACTTCATCGGCCCCTTTAATGATCCGCTTGCGTTTGGGTTTTTCGTCTTTGCCATTATCAGCGCCTTCTACAGCCTGTTTATCTAAGATCTTAAAAACAAGGTCTTGTTTTTCTAGTTTCTTATAATTGGGAATGGCAAGTTGTTCTGCAATATCATGCAGCTCAGGAACGAGCATGTCGTTCAGTTGTAGTATATCGTACATAAAAGATTGAAAATGAGTCTTTCAAAAAATCGGTCTTAAAAACTTGAAATGTGATTGGAAATTTATGTTGACTGGATGGTGTTTCGCCTGACGTTGGATAAATGGAAAGGCTATATCAGCAATGATTCCGGCACAATATTACGTGGTTTTTCGTAAAAACGAAAATTTTTTACGAATCTGTAGTGATATATAAAATAACCTGTTTTATTATATAACCAGGTTTTTAATTGGCTGCCCGGCTTCAAATGCATCAATATTCACCAATGTGGTTTGGGCTATTTGTGTTAATGCTTCTTCTGTAAAAAAGCCTTGATGAGCCGTAATCAATACATTAGGGAAGCTCAACAACCGCATTATCGTATCGTCCTGTATCACATTTTCAGAAAGGTCGTTAAAAAATAGTTTTTCTTCCTGTTCGTAAACATCCAACCCGAGGTAACCGATCTTTCCTGTCTTCAATGCTGCAATTACTGATAGGGTATCAATCAATCCGCCACGGCTTGTATTGATAAGCATTACTTCATCTTTCATCATAGATATTGTTTGCTGATTGATGATATGCTTTGTTTGTTCATTCAATGGGCAGTGTAGTGATATTACATCAGATTGCTGCAGTACATCTATCAATGGCAGGTATTCAACGCCTTTTGCAGCAATGTCTTTGTTCTCTATCAGGTCAAAGGCAATTACTCTACAGCCGAAACCAAGCATTATGTTGCAAAAAGCCTGTCCTATTCTTCCTGTGCCTAAAACGCCAATTGTTTTTTCAAACAGATCAAACCCGGTTAATCTTTCCAACGAAAAATTGCCTTCTCTAATACGGTTGTACGCTTTATGTGTTTTACGGTTGAGTGTAAGCATTAATGCTACCGCATGTTCAGCTACGGCATGTGGGGAATACGCAGGCACCCTTACTACTTTAATGTTGTTTGCTTTTGCTGCTTCCAGGTCAACATTATTAAACCCGGCACAACGTAGCGCTACCAGGTTTACTCCCAACCTGCTTAATTCGGCGAGTACCGGCGCATTCAGTTTATCATTTACAAAAACACAAACAGCATTACAGCCTGCACTAAGGTTTACGGTTTGACTATTTAATTGTGCTTCAAAATAAACGATCTCATGTGTGGTGACATAGCGGTTGAAAAATTCCCTGTCGTATGATTTGGTGGAGAAGAAGGCGATTTTCATTATATGGATTGTTTATGATTGAGATGATTGGTATGATTTCGTAAACCACCGAAAGAATGATTTTTGAATGCGTAAAATTATCGCAACAGATTCAACAATCATTATAATCATCTAAATCCTTCAAAATCCCGGTTGCCACAGCATTCCATTTCATCCGCACAATCATGCCAATCATATCAATCCTGCCAAATCCCCATTATATTTGCAGCCACAAAATTTTCTATGTTCAACAAAAGAACCAAAATAAAAGAACTGCTGGCAAATGATGCAGCCAATTACGAAGCAACAGTAATGGGATGGGTACGTACCTTCCGCAACAACCAGTTTATAGCATTGAATGACGGCAGCACCAATAATAACCTGCAGGTGCTGGCTGAACTGGGAAAATTTGATGACGCTGTTCTGAAAAGAATAACAACGGGGGCATGCATAAAAGCAACAGGCGAAATAATACCATCATTAGGCAAGGGGCAAAAAGTAGAATTAAAAGCCAGTTCAATAGAAATATTGGGAGATAGTGATGCTGAAAAATTTCCATTGCAACCTAAAAAACACAGCCTTGAATTTTTGAGGGAGATCGCACATTTACGTTTTCGTACTAACACATTTGGCGCTGTATTCAGGGTTCGCCACTCATTAGCTTTTGCAGTACATAAATTTTTTAACGAGAAGGGATTTGTATATGTACATACACCCATCATCACCGCAAGTGATGCAGAAGGTGCTGGTGAAATGTTCCGTGTAACAACGTTGCCGATTGATGGAACTGCCCCAAAGAATGATGATGGCTCTATCAACTTTAAAGAAGATTTTTTTGGTCGCACAACCAATCTTACCGTAAGCGGACAATTAGAAGGTGAACTGGCGGCAATGGCTTTCAGTGATATTTATACATTCGGGCCAACCTTCCGTGCCGAAAACTCAAACACAACGAGGCACCTGGCTGAGTTCTGGATGATTGAACCGGAGATGGCATTTTATGACCTGGAAGACAATGCTAATTTGGCTGAAGAATTTATCCAGTATATTATTAAATATGCATTGGATAACAATAAAGAAGACCTGGAATTTCTTGCACAACGTTTAGCAGAAGAAGAAAAAAGCTTACCGCAGGATAAACGCAGCGAAATGGGATTGATGGAGAAATTAGAATTTGTGTTGAGTAACAAATTTGAAAGACTTACTTACACACAGGCAATTGATATTTTAAAAGAAAGCAATCATAACAAAAAGAAGAAATTCCAGTACGAAGTAACAGGTTGGGGAATGGATCTGCAGAGTGAGCATGAAAGATATTTGGTAGAGAAACATTTTAAAAAGCCTGTCATCCTTACCAACTACCCTGCTGCTATTAAATCTTTTTATATGCGCTACGATGATAATTGTGAACCCGGAAGACAAACAGTTGCAGCAATGGATATACTGGCCCCGGGTATTGGTGAAATTGTTGGTGGTTCTCAAAGGGAAGAAAGATTAGACAAGCTGGAAGAGAAAATGAAAGCCATGCACATTCCAATGGATGAATTGTACTGGTATCTTGATACAAGAAGATTTGGTGCCTGCCCTCATGCCGGCTTTGGTCTTGGCTTTGAGAGAATGGTACAGTTTGTAACCGGTATGGGAAATATCAGGGATGTAATTCCTTTTCCACGATACCCGAAGAGTGCAGAATTTTAATGCAATGAAAAATAGTTTTATGACCGGGATATATTATCCCGGTTTTTTATTTCCCTGAATTTTGATTTGATTATTTTCACATTCACAATCAACACAAATGCTCCAGGTAAACTTTACTCCATTTCCCACACTCATAACAGGGCGTCTTGTATTAAGAGAGATAACAGCTGATGATGCCAATGAAATTTTCTTTCTACGTTCTGATGCAGGCTTATTGAAATACCTGGATAAAGAACCGGAAAAATCAGTAGAGGAAACCATTGGATTTATTGGCAGGATTAAAAAAAACCTTGATGACAATGATGGTATTTTATGGGGGATCACTTTAAAAGATAGCGATGTTGTTATTGGTAGTATTTGTTATTGGCGTATGCAGAAGGAACATTACAGGGCAGAGATCGGTTATATTCTTCATTCTGCTCAACAGGGAAAGGGGATTATGGATGAAGCGATAAAGGCTGTTTTGCAATATGGTTTTGAAACAATGAAATTACACTCTGTAGAAGCGAACGTAAATCCTGCCAATGAAAGTTCTATGAAGGTGCTTGAGAAAAATGGCTTTGTGAAAGAGGCATACTTTAAAGAGAATTATTATTACAATGGGAAATTTATAGATTCGGCGATCTATTCATTGATCACTCCTTTTAAATAATTGGTATTGAAAATTGTAAATTATATTCTTTTTATAAGTTCGATTGCCGGACTGATATTTTCAATTGTGTTGATTATAATGGGTAACCAGCCGTGTTCGGGTGATGGTTGCCTGATTCATATCTTATACATTATAGGTGCAATTACTTTCTTGATTTCAGCCATTATATTTTTTATTACTAAAAGAAATATTAAAAAACTCAAAGAAGCGGAGAAAAAATAATTCAGAAATTATTGCAGCCTTTCCAGTTTTAACTGATTAATGATACTTAGTATTAATAACACAGTAAAAAAATATTCTTTTATTTCTTCTTTATTGCTTTCATAAGGGCCCGGCGGTTCAAACAGATCCTGTGAAAAGGGAATAGCTACATAGCACATACCTGCCACAACCGACATGGTTACACTTCTTCTTATCTGGCTCATGAAACCGGTCAGGCGTTGCATCATCTCCTGGTTCATGATGATTGAAGCCTCCTTTACATTGGTTGTAAATACGGAATGGTAATTTTCAAATTCTCCATTGCTGCAATCAAGCCTTACTATACCAGGCATGCCAAAGGCAGGTAAATATTGTTCGCCATCCTTTTTGTATATGTAAGTGCCACTGTTAAATTTCCTGCTTACAGGTGCAGCAAAAAACAGCCCATGAAAAACCGCTGATATGGTTCCCCGGCTTCTTCTTTCATATACATTCAACTCCGAACATTTGAAAGAAACGTTTTTATAAACGCCTTCAATCATATCATCCCCGTCATACACATTATAACGATTGATAAATAAGCCGCTGTTCCTGAAATAAGAAGAACTCATATACACATCAGGTTTGTACACAAGCCCCGGCTGAATAAAATCAATGATCTGCTTAACAACCTGTTCTTTAAAATTTGTTTCAAAGGCGTTACTGATCTTTGCATAATTACGGGCACTTATCACTACCAGCGCCACCATTAAAACAATTAAAAATTTTCCGAAATTTCCTGAAGAACCAGATATTCCATATATAATCACTGGTATTAATGCAAAAGCAAACACGATAATACCAATGCCCCACCTGTCTGCTTTTTTGTTTTGTTGTTGCAGTTCATCAATATATGGCTTCAGGTTTAGTTCGTAAAATGAATCAAAGTTTTTTATCCGCTCCATCTTTATCCTGATTTTTATTACAATTTAATAAAAGCAAGATAGTTTTACAGGATAAAAAATTTAAAGAGCAGTGTAATGAATTTTAAATCTATTTTTCCATATACCGGGCAAGTAATTGCGGAATACCCTTTAATGGATGATAATGATATTAGCCATTGTGTAGCCAATGCTGAAAAAGCATTTGTGATATGGAAAGAATACAACTTCAAACAAAGGGCATCAGTGTTTACAAAGATTGCTGCCATACTAAAAAGAGATAAAGAAATATTGGCAGCAGTCATTACAAATGAAATGGGTAAAACGATCAACGAGTCAAATGCTGAAATTGAAAAATGTGCCTATGTGTGTGAATACTATGCAGAACACGCAGAAGAATTTTTAAGAGATGAATTACATGAAGCAGGTTATTATAAAAGCTTTGTTTCGTATGAACCAATTGGTGCTGTGCTGGGCATTATGCCCTGGAACTTTCCTTTTTGGCAGGTGTTCCGCTATGCAGCCCCAACGTTAATGGCAGGTAATGTTACTTTATTAAAACATGCTCCAAACGTTTGTGGTTGTGCAAAAAAAATAGAAGAAATTTTTATCGAAGCAGGAGCACCCATTGGTGTTTTTCAATCACTGATAATTGATACGCCTGTTGTTGAGAAATTACTACAGCAAAACATTGTGCAGGCCGTAACGCTTACCGGTAGCGATCGTGCCGGTAGCGCCGTGGCTTCTTTAGCAGGAAAAAGTATAAAGAAATCTGTAATGGAACTTGGCGGCTCTGATGCATTGATAGTATTGCCTGATGCAGATATGAAGGAAGCAGCAAAAATTGCTTTACAATCAAGGATGCAGAATGCAGGACAATCTTGTATTGGCGCAAAAAGATTTATTGTAATTGAAAATGCAATGAGTGATTTCATGAATGAAATAAATACGCTTATTAGGAATATTAAGCAAGGCAACCCTTTAGATGAAAATATAAATATGGGCCCAATGGCGAGGATTGACCTGGTGGAAAATTTACAAAGGCAAATGCAGCAATCGATACAATCTGGGGCACAGCTACAATTTGGCGGTGAGATAAACGGTTGCAATTTTTCTCCTTCTATTTTATTTAATGTTCAAACGGGAATGGCAGCATTTGACCAGGAAATTTTTGGGCCACTAGCTGCCGTTATATCAGCAAAAGACGAAACAGATGCAATTGCGCTTGCGAATGATTCACCTTATGGGTTAGGCGCCAGCATCTGGACAAAAGATTTAGATAAAGGAATTGTATTGGCCCGTAAAATAGAAAGCGGCGCTGTATTTATCAACTCATTAGTTAAAAGCGACCCAAGAATTCCCTTTGGCGGTATTAAAAGATCCGGCTATGGAAGAGAATTGGGCAGGCACGGCATACTGGAATTTGTAAATGCAAAAACAATTGCATTATCACTCTGACTCATTACCAACGGCATCCGGCAATGTTTCACATTCATAACCACAATTACCGCATTGATAAACGTAATTAAGAGCCACAGCATAACTCGAAAAAAGCCAGGTAAGGATTGCGGTTAAATAATTGCCTGCTTCTTTTTTTGTAACCTGGCTAAAACTATTGCTGCCACATTGTGGACAGGTGGCGCTAAGCATATAGTCAAGATGATAAGCAGCAAGCAATTTATTGGCGGTTTCAGCATCTTCTTTCTTTACTACCAGTTTTATTCCTCCAATTGCGTTTGACAATATCGGGTCAATGGTTACTGTGTGTTCATCTTTTAAATAACATTCAATACCATCATTTTGCAGACGGGTTAAAATAATATTAGCTGAAAAATAATTATCAAATGTTTTGATGGTGATGAGCTCCATAAGATATAAATGAAGATATTTTTATGATGATTAATTTATGATTGATATGATTCGTATGATTGGTGCTGCTTTGATTATTTTGTTTATTCCTCTTTGGCTACATATTTTAATGAGGATTATTTTATTTAATCATATCAATCATTCAATCATACTAATCCGTATTAAAAAAACCGCTCCCCAAAAGAGAAGCGGTGATATTTACTAACCCATCCTTGATGTAAATTTTAACCAGCCTGCATTTCTGCGATCTTTGCTCTTATCTTTCCTTCAATTTCTACAGACATTCCAGGGTTGTCTTTAAGCAATTCTTTTACTGCATCCCTGCCCTGGCCAAGCTTATTGGAATCATAACTAAACCAACTTCCGCTTTTCTGCACTATTCCCAATTCAACACCCATATCAATAATTTCCCCCACTTTGGAAATGCCTTCGCCAAAAACAATATCAAACTCAGCATTGCGGAATGGCGGTGCCACTTTATTTTTTACCACTTTCACCTTTACCCTGTTGCCTGTTGCCACATCGCCATCTTTTATTTGTGCCATACGGCGGATATCCAAACGAACAGAAGCATAGAATTTTAGTGCATTACCACCAGTGGTTGTTTCAGGGTTTCCAAACATCACACCTATCTTTTCCCTTAACTGGTTAATAAAAATGCAGCAGCAATTTGTTTTTGAAATGGTGGCAGTCAACTTACGCAATGCCTGGCTCATCAACCTTGCCTGCAACCCCATTTTGCTGTCGCCCATTTCACCTTCCAGTTCACTTTTTGGAACCAATGCAGCCACAGAATCAATCACCACCACATCCAATGCACCGGAAAGAATAAGACGGTCAGCTATTTCCAAAGCCTGCTCGCCATAATCCGGCTGTGATATTAATAAGTTATCAATGTCAACTCCTAATTTTTGGGCATATACACTGTCAAATGCATGCTCAGCATCTATAAAAGCACACATGCCACCTTTCTTTTGTGCCTCTGCAATTACATGTGTGGCAATGGTTGTTTTACCGCTACTTTCAGGTCCGTATATTTCCACTACTCTTCCTTTGGGTAAACCACCAATACCAAGCGCCACATCTAATCCAAGCGATCCTGTTGAAATTACTTCCTGCTCTACGTGGGTCTTTTCACCCATTATCATTACCGATCCTTTGCCGAAGTCTTTATCAATTTTGTCCATTGTCAGCTTCAGCGCCTTTAGTTTTTCTGCGTTGCTCATGTTACTTGTTTTTTTAAGTGATGTATCTTGTTTTGCGTTATAAATTTAATTGTTAAACCAAAGATAAGGGGTTTCTTTTATTCACACTAATAAAGTTAGCAATTTTTTTGACAATTTTTTTAGTTTGCCATTTTTTGAGCCACAGATCACACGGATTGACACAGAAAAATAAGACCTGTATTAAATAATTGTTACCAAAACTTTTGCCTATTGTACCTGCCGGGTTATGTGTTTATTTTATGCCTTCAAATGTTCTTCTATGAAATGGGTAATGGCAAACAATAAAAAAGCACTGCTGCAGGAATATCATCTTACAGAGCAGGAAAGTATAAAAGCAATTGTAAAATATAATCCTGCCCACAGAAGTGCCAGGATAACTATTGGAGACAGGCATAGGCTATTTTTTATTGAGAGCGCCGGTTCTCTTACGGGCAAATACATTTTTAAGAACGAATACGGTCTTGAGGTTGGCACTATGAGTAATGATAAATGGGGGAAAGAAGGATCCATTATAATTGAATCGAAAAAGTTTACCTATAAAATAAATAATAACCCTCTTGCCGAACTTACCATTTACGATGGCAATACACAAAAGCCATTGGTAAGTTGTGGACTTGCTACAGGGATCAACGGAACATCTCTTTCTCTTTCGCAGCAAACTAACAATGCCGACAATAATTACCTGCTGTTAGGATTATGCTGGTTTCTCTTTTTGCCAGTGGCAAAGGAAAATATTGTGGAATACGCAGCCTGATCTTTAGTATTTATTGAATGGTAAGGTTTCCGTTTATCCGGAACTGCTTATCATTCTCCACTATAATTTCCGTGTTCTGGGGTACTGTTTGCTGCACATTCAAAACGCATTCGCCACCAGCAACAGGCCTTATTACAATTTTACAGCCAGTGGGTAAAATTGAAGGAGGCACTTTATTTCCAATCCAGTTAGCGGCTACGTTCCAGTTACCATTGCCTGTAAAAGTATAATTTGCAGGACCGTTTGACTCTATTCTTAAAATACTTCCATTGTTAATGTTGGCAGCAAATAATTCACCTTCTTCTGTTTCACCAAAATCAACTATTCCACTGGTTAAACCTGATTGTGTAGCTGTATCATAGGTATGTGCAACGGAATCATATTTAATTTTATAAAACCTTCCGGAGGTATAGTCTGTGGCCATGTAATATCCATACAGGTTTGGATATAGCTCACCCCTGTAAACCATACCGCCTGTAATGGAGCCAAGTATGCCGCCGGTTGGAAGTGCATAAGTAAATACTGGAAAAGTGTAATTAGACGCAGGGCCGCATCCAGTGGAATTGTAAGTATTGTTGCCTTCGTAACAGCGCCAGCCATAATTAATTCCATTTGTAGAATCGTAGCGGCGATGATCAACTTCTTCAAAAGCATCCTGCCCTACATCACCGATCCACATATCATAATTCAACCTGTCAAAACTCCACCGGAAAGGGTTACGCAAACCATAAGCAAACACTTCATTGCCAAAGGGATTGTCTGCTGGTACAGAATAGTATGGAGGAGTAGAAGTGGTATTTACAGCGAAACGGAGAATTTTTCCTAATAATATAGAAGTGGTTTGTGCATTGTTTGGAACATCACCACCGCCACCGCCATCACCGGTTGAAAGATAAAGATAACCTTCGGGCCCAAAATGCAATTCGCCACCATTATGGTTTGCATTGGTTGGATGTGGTATGGTTATTAATGTTACCCGTGATGCCACATCTGTACTGTCTGCATTTGCACTTATCCTGTAACGGGCCAACTCAAGATTACCTGCGGTATTTACATAATATGCATACAAGAAACCATTATTATTGTAATCTGGATGAAATGCGATACTCAGTAAACCCTGTTCGCCGCTGGTGCTGATACCTGTAACAACCAGGAAGTTTCTTCTAAAGCTGTAATCTTTATTATATACCCTTACAGTTCCACCCTTCTGCACAATAAATATCCTGCCGGTACCATCGCCTGCATTTACAACCTGTATTGGTGCTGCCAGGCCGCTGATAACGGTTTCAAAAGAAATATTGGGCGCTTGTGCATTTGTTTTACAAACAGCAAGTGAAAGTAATAATACTGCCAGGATGGAAAGTTGCTTCATTATTCTGTTGTTTAGTTTTGGTAAATAATAAAAGAGCAGGAACCTGTAAATTAAAGCATTACAGCCAATTCCGTACCGAAGTAAATAATTTTAGTTGTAATGATATTCTTATGTAAACGATGCAAAAAAAGTTTAGGTTGCTTGTGATAAACAATGAAAGACAGGTTTGTAAAGTTTTAATTTTATTTTGCCATAAACCGATACTTCTTGCAACAGCAAAAACTTACACCACAACAGGCATTACCAAAGCTAAAGCAGTATTGTGCTTACCAGGAGCGCTGCCACAGCGAAGTGAAAGAAAAACTATACAGCTACGGCATTTACAATAATGATGCAGAAGATATCATCAGTAAATTGATTGAAGAAGATTACCTGAATGAAGAACGCTTTGCCATTCATTTTGCAGGTGGCAGGTTCAGGATAAAGCAATGGGGTAAAGTAAAAATAAAATATGAGCTGAAGCAAAAGCAGGTGAGTGAATATTGCATTAAGAAAGCATTGAAAGCCATTGACGCTGATGAGTATGAAAAATTACTACAAAAGCTTTCGGAACAAAAACTAAAAACACTTAAAAGCGAAAAAAATATTTTTATTAAAAAAAGGAAGCTGCAGGATTTTTTGCTGCAGCGTGGGTTTGAAAATGACCTGGTGAGGGCTGTGGTGCAAAAAATTTAAACTTTCAATATCTTATCAACGGCTGTTATTGCTTTTTGCAATCTCTCTTCGTAAGTGCCGCTTATATCCACCCACGGTACATTTTGGTTTATTAAGATGTCTTTGTAATGATGATATAATTTTTCCCTTGTGGCAAAATCAGGATATTCTCTCAGCTCATCTTTTACCCAGGGCGCATCAATATTGGCCAGTAGATACAGGTCATATTTTCGCTCTGCAACCTGGTTCAATATCCATTGATGGCATTGGCCAAAAACAAACTCACACCAAGTTTTCAGTACATATTGATCGGTATCTATAAAGAAAGGGTAGTAGTGAGTGGCAAGTGGTGAGTGGGAAATTGAAGCATTTGCTTTTACAATTCCCTCTTCTTCTAAACGTAATTGCCCTTTGGCAACATCTAATAAATTTTCGAAAGTATAATCTGTACCGTTTTTTAAAAGATATTCACGGGCATATTCCTTTACCCAAATGGTATTATAATGTGTAGCAAGCTTTTCACACAAGGTACTTTTGCCTGTTGATTCAGGCCCAACAACAACAATTTTTTTTATCACACTCATCCTTCTTCCTTACTTTTTAAGTGCCGCAATTTAATTGAACAAACCGATATAATACACAACATTGCCAGCGATAGTATTATTACGATGCTGTTATCGTATTTGCCCTTGCCCTCTTCATCCATTCTATCAGCCCAAATATTGCCATCACAAAAAGTATTACATAATACACACTGGTAAAAACATAATCCTTTACAAAGTACAACGGTATAGAAGAAATATTTGTAGCCAGCCACCAATACCAACTCTCTACTTTCTTTTTTGTCATCAGCCACATTCCCGTAAAAGCTGTAGCACTGGCAAAAGCATCAGCCCATGGAATAGCGCCGGGTGCAAAAGACTTTTTTAAATATGTCAATGAAAAAAATATTGCCAGGTAAAATGCGCTAAAGAAAAGCAATTGATACATCCACCAGCGTTTGTCGGAAAAAGAAATATTGACAACATTTTGTAGTGCAGTATCTTTTTTTAACCAGAGCGCCCAGCCATAAATGCTCATTACAGTATAATAAAAATTTACGGAAGCTTCTCCCAGCAACTGCCCTTTTATACTGAGGTAGATGTAAATAATGGTATTGATAAGCCCGACGGGGTACACCAATATGTTTTCAATGCGGCTGAACCACACACTGGCAATGCCTGTAATAACGGCAACGTATTCAAGCCATGTGGTGGCTTTAATGCCCTCTATAAACTGCTGGTATATTTCCGGTAAACTCACTTAGTTTTTTTCAAATGTAACTGATTGGCATAATAATAAAATAATAACCATTCATAAATATCTACTTTCATTTGATAAAACTATTTGCGATCTTACTCTTCCCAATTTTTAAAATAAAAACTTACAATTATGATTGCTGAAAAAACAATGACCACACAGGAAGTGGCCAACCGTATGAACGAACTGTTCAAAGAAAACAAGTGGGCAGAAGCACAGGAAGAATTATTTGCAGAAGATTGCGAAAGCATTGAGCCTGCAAATTCTCCCGGTATGAAAACTGTAAGAGGCAAAGCTTCCATTAAACAAAAAGGAGAAGACTTTAATGCAATGATGGAAGAAATGCATGGCGGTTGGTGCAGCGAACCATTAGTAGGCGGCAACTTCATTTCATTTGCCATGGGTATGGATATAACCATGAAAGGAGCAGGAAGGATGAAAATGGAGGAGATAGCCCTGTATGAAGTAAAAAATGGAAAAGTAGTTAAAGAACAATTTTTCTATTAAGCTAAAGAAAACAGCGGGCAAACCTTAAGCGTGCCCGCTGTTTTCATTATTTATTCTTCCATATATTATCTGCCTGGTTAGCGTCCATAAATATCTCCCCATCCAATACTATTGATTCTACCGTATTTTTTGCAGTAATTATTAGCGCTGCTGTCTTTTGATCCTTCTCCCAGATAGCGGGTGTTTGATGAAAACTTTCTTTAGTTCCATCATTATAATTTACAATTACATTTACAGGCGCTGCCATACCACCAATATTCTCAAGTGAAAGAATGTATTGTTTGCCTTTTTGTTTTACTGATTGTATACCAATATCAATATAGCTTGCGTCAAAAAACCATTTGTTCCAGAACCAGTTTAAATTTTTTCCGCTTACATCATTGAATGTATAAAAGAAATCCCATGGAGTTGGATGTTTGCCGTTCCACCGGCTCATACATTCATGCAGGCATTTTTTAAATAGTTCATCTCCTAATAAATCCTTCATTGCTAAGTAGCCAACGGCAGACTTACCATAGATATTATTTCCAAAGCCCCTTGCAATAAGTACATCAGATGGTACAATGATGGGAACTAGCTGTGTGGAGGAATTTGTATTTGTCCAGCTATTTACCCGAAAGCTTTTAAAAAAATCATCCATTCTTTTTTTTCCCATGTCATCAATACCAATCAAATATTCAAATGCAGTGGCCCATCCTTCATCCATCATGCCATACCTTGTTTCATTTATGCCCATGTAAAAAGGCATATAGGTATGTACAACCTCATGTTCAGTAACAAACCTTGAATAACTGGTATCTTCAAAAGAACTGTTGTTTGCCATCATCGGATATTCCATATCAGCAAAGCCCTGGAAGATGGTTGTTTTTTCATAAGGATAGGCAATGCCCGGCCAATGATGGCTGAACCAACCTAATGAATGACGGGCATATCTTGCCACATGGTGGTAATCTTTTGCTTCTTCTTTGTACGCAGCCTGTGCACTTGCCCTGCGTTTGGTTTTATCATCTACTATTACACTTCCACCATCCCAAACATAATGATCGCTTATTCCAAATGCCACATCAGGAAGATTGGTGCCGGTAAACCGCCATTCATTCACTGTATTTTGTGTAGTTACTTTTTTACTTATCACATCATTCTTTGATGCAATGTTTATAATATCATCTGATAAAAGCGATTGCTGGTATCGCTGCAATATGGCTGGCTGCAACAATTTTTCCGGCTGTTGCAAAGTGCCCGTACCCCACACCACATAGTTGGCAGGCACTTTTACCGTAACATCATAATCATTAAAGTCGCTGTAAAATTCACGGCTGTCAATAAAGTCGGCATCATCCCAGCCATTGTAATCATCATACACTGCCACCCTTGGATAAAAATAGGCGAAGAAATAAGTGGTGGGATCTATCATGCCTTCCCGGTTGCTTTGTTTTGATATTTCATAATGCCATTTAAAGCCTAATGTTACTTTACTGTTTGGTGCCAATGGTTTTTCAAGCGGCAACCCGGAAACAGTAAACATTGCTTCATCTTTTTCCCATTCAACTTTCTTTCCGTCAACAGTTACTTCATCTATATGTATGCCTGAAGTAAGATAATCTTCACCTACAGGAAAATCCCGTGGTGCACCGGGTTTGTGTACGTTTAAAAAAAGTTTGATGGCAAGCACCCGTAAAGTATCCGGGCTGTTGTTAGAATAACTGATGGTTTCTGTGCCGGTAATATTTCTATCAGGTGGCATGGCGGTAACAGTGATATTATAACGGGCACTGTTTTGCCAGTAACTTTTTCCAGGCCTTCCATCCATTTGCCTTGTCTCATTTTTATAAGCCGCTTTTATATCACGTGGCATAAATAATTGCTGGGCATTAATGGAAGTTGTGATCAACACAATGATTGCCGATAAAAAAAACCGCATATGCATAATTTTTAAAGCAGTAAAGTAATTACTTCTGCAACCTGGAAATTTTGAAATTGATAAAGGGTAAAATGGATACACTGTTTTTTTGAAATGTTTGATGAGCGGGCTTGCAGCCGGGCGGCATCTACAGTATATTTAGTGTATGGAAAAAGTAAATGTTGCACAAAAATTTTTGGAAATTTCAGACAGTTGGAACCCACGGATAGCCGGTGTACTAAACGGCCAGCATGTAAAGCTGGTGAAGCTCAAGGGGGAATTTGTATGGCATCAGCATGAAAGAGAAGATGAATTATTTTATGTGGTAAAGGGAAGTTTTGCTATGCACCTCCGGGATAAAATAATTACTTTAAATGAAGGGGAATTTTTGATTGTGCCGCATGGCGTGGAGCATAAGCCTGTGGCAAAAGAAGAAGTGGAGGTGATGTTGTTTGAGCCTGCATCAACATTGAACACTGGTAATGTTGAAAATGAATTGACAAAAAAGGAACTGGATATAATTTAAGAAGAGAAACCTGCCACAGATTACACTGATTAACACAGATAAATTTTGCTTCGCAAAAAATTTAAGCTTCCTTCGCTCACTCATAAAATAAAAAAGCACCCCTGTTCGGGATGCTTTACTAATAACTTATCACTAATAACTTTTTACTTACTCCGCTTCTGCCACCACTTCTTTCACCTCTGGTATCATACGCTTCATCATTCCTTCAATACCACTCTTTAATGTGATCATTGATGAAGGGCAACCGCTACAGCTTCCCTGCAGCATCAGGTTCACTTTACCATCTTCATAGCTTTTAAACTGTATAGCGCCGCCATCCATTTCCACAGCAGGCTTTACATAATTTTCAAGCAATTCTTTTATACGCTTTACCACATCGTCATCATCTTCACTCACTGCATTGCTGCTTTCTGTTTTCATAACGGCAACCGCCTCTTCGTTCACCACCACTTTGCCTTCTTCAAGGTAATCTTTTAAAAACTGTTTGATGGTTGGGATCACATCCTGCCAGTCGCCGGTATCATTTGTTTTGGTAAGCGTAATAAAATTACTGGCTATAAAAACAGACCTGATAAAAGGAAAGGTAAACAGTTCCTGAGCCAATGGTGATGGCACCGCACTGGCTTCATCAGGAAAATCAATGCTTTTGCCGGGATACAATAATTTGTTGGCTACAAACTTCATTGTTTCCGGGTTGGGTGTCATTTCAGTATAGATACTGATAATGGTGCTGCCTGTCTTGATCATAAAATGAATATTTAATATCAGTTGCAAATTTAACGGTTATAAAGCTATTTTGTTTTGAAGGGCTCAGTTTGCGGCAGTTTTACCGGGTATAATTTCCAATCTCGAAAGAGTAGACCGTATCAATGTAATTTTTATCTTTACAGGCATATAGGATCTTTTATCAAATTTTTACGTGTCCCTATGCAACGAAGTATTGACTGATTACTTCTTTAAAAGCTAACAAATCCATATTTAATGTATATAAAAAGAATCATGTTATCCCTGTTACTGCTGCCCGTTGCCAGCACAACGGATGCACAAAAAGTAACACGGAAAGGAATGCCGCCGATCGATGTGTCGAAAAACAAAACCGGCAGGAGTAAAAAGAAAGCTTCCTTGTATAATATCGGGCAGTTTAATGGCAAGTGGCAGGAAATTTCCCGTATGAGCAAATGGGAAAATGCTATTGATTTCACTGATACTATTTACCTGCACTTTATTGATACCGGAAAGGTGGTTACCCGTAATGGCATTACCTCTAATATGAGAGGCCAGGCACAGATAGAAGACCCCAATACCTTGTTGACAGCCGGAGATGTATATACCATTCTTTCTTTAACGGATAGTGTAGCAGTACTTGATGATGGCGAAGGAGCTATACATACCCTGAAAAGAACAAATCTTTTTCATTTTGAGAATTATGGAAAAGTAGCGGTAAAACAGGATGAATACAGCGACCCGGTGCCTGTTTCCTTATCTGAAGTGCTGGGCAAATGGATGGTCTATCGCAAGCAGGCAAAACCCGGTGCCATAAACCCACCGGTAAACATTATACAATACATAAAAATAACCGACAGCACAAGTGAAAACACCGCCAATGGAGAGATAACATTTTATCAAACAGATAAGTCAACTCAAATGTCATGTGTTGTAAAAGTTACCAACGCAGGGCTTGATGTTATTGCCGGTGATTTTTCATGGTCGTTGTTTGTATATAAGCTTAATAAAAAGGAAATGGTATTTGGAGATGCTGCTGTGTTGTTATATTATTCTAAAGCATACTAAATCATTCATAACACTAATTTATATAAACTCAATTTTTTACCTGTTCCCTTAATTAAATAGTCATGAAAGAAACGCTGCAGACCGATTATGCACTTGCACATACAGAAGAATATTTTACTTCTATCAATCGCTTTCAATTGTTGTCCATTGCCACAAAAGAAGGTATATGGGAATATGATTTTAATACTAAGGAAAGTTTTTATAATGATGGCATGACCGACCTGCTGGGTTATACACCAGAAGAAATGGCGGACAATGAAAGCTGGTGGCGCAATAATCTTCATCCACAGGATAAAAAAAGAGTGATAACAGAAGTGGATGAAGTGATGGCAAGCGAAAAATCTGTTTGGTGGGGCAAATACCAGTTCAGGTGTAAAGACGGAAGCTATAGATTGATCCTCGACAGGTTATTTGTAGTGAGAGATGAGAATGGCAAAACACTCCGCATGATCGGTACCATGCAGGATCTTACAGAAATAGACAACCTTCAGCAGGATCTTGAAAAAATAAGAAGACAGCATCATCGTACTATGCTGAAAGCTATTTTTGAAGCGGAAGAAAACGAAAGAAAAAATATCAGCGAACAACTGAATGAAAATATTAACCAGGTGCTGGCGGCCATCAACATGCACCTGTCGCAGGCAAAACACCACGTAACACCCACAGGTTTGGTATGGTTGCAGGAAGCACAGGGATTATTGCTTGACTCTATTGATGGCATCAGCAATATTGCAAAAAAATTGTCGCCGGTAATGCTGAAAGACCTGGGTTTTGAAACAGCGGTGAATGAACTATTAAAGGACCTGCTTCAAAACAGGCTGATCAGTTATAATGTATATGTAGATGAAAAACTAAACCAGCTCGCCAACTTTGATGTACAGACAGTTTTGTACCGTATTGTGCAGGAGCAGGTGATGAATATCTTAAAACATTCGGATGCAAGAAATGTAATGGTATCGGTAGAAGTAAAGGAAAAGAAAATAAAAGTGATCGTACACGATGATGGAACCGGCATTAACCTGAAACAAATACAATACGGAAAAGGCTACAGCAACATACAGGAAAAAACAGAGGCATTAAATGGTGACTTTAATTTGGAAAGTGTGGAAGGCAAACCTGGATTTAAACTGGAAGTAATGATCTAGCCAAGTATTTATTTCGAACTTATCTTATAATTTCAGAAAGCCGGCCGGTATATAATCTTCCCACTGGAATCTGAAGGCCATTTATCTCCACTTCATGTTGTGTAAATGCCGATATTTTTTGAACAGGCACAATATATGACCGGTGAATCCGTAAAAAAAGTTTCCCTGGTAAAATTGCTTCCATTGAACTGATCGGTTGTTTTATCAACAGCGGTTTATTATCAACCCGTACAACTTTAATATAATCCCTCATACTTTCTATGTACAATATTTCTGTATACGTTACTTTCACCATTTTGCGGTCTGCCCTTAAATAAACAAACCCTTCATCTTTTACGAAACTGGGTTCTTCTTTTCTTCCGGTGAACTGATCGTTATTGATCTTGTTTAAAGACTTTAGCAACCGCTCAAGCGTAATTGGCTTTAATAAGAAATCAACCACATCCAGTTCAAAGGCATCCAGTGCATATTCTTTATAAGCAGTTGTAAAAATTACTTTAGGGCGATTTTGAAAAGTTCTCAAAAATTCATGTCCCATTAATTTGGGCATACGTATATCCAGGAACATGAGGTCAACAGGCCTGGTTTTAAGAAAATCCATTGCAGCAAATGCATTTTCACATGTTCCTTCGATATACAAAGACGGAATATTGCTGATATGTGTTTCCAGTACTTTTATTGCAAGTGGCTCATCGTCTACTATTAAGCATTTCATAATTGCATGGCTGTTTTTAGAGATTGATGGCCCTGGTGTGTTTCTTTATTACCCATTGATCTTAAAGCTTCAATTGCTGTAAGTTTTATGTTAAGCTTTGTTGTGTATGTTTCATTGGTAATAGTATTAGTGAGTTGATACTTTCCGGGATACAATAATTCAAGCCGCCTGCTGATATTTTGTAAACCAAGTCCGCCGGCAATCGTCTTTTGCCTGCTGCTGGAAAAACTATTTGACATAATAAAGTTTAGTTCATTGCCTTCGGACTGCAGGTAAATATTGATCCAGCACTGATCCAGTTCTTCGCTGATACCGTGTTTAAAACAATTTTCTGCAAAAGGCAAGAGTAATAAGGGCGCAATAGAAAGTTCTTCTATATTTCCTTCGCATGAAAAACCAACATCTACACGGTTGCCATAACGGAGCTTTTCCAGTTCAACATATTGCTTTACAACCGCAATTTCTTTTTCCAGTGGCACTTCCTTTTCGTTGCATTCATACAATATATATCTTAATAGGTCCGACAAATGTGTTACAACTTCCGGGGCTTTATCAGAACGCAGCAATGTTAAAGAATATAAGTTGTTAAGTGTGTTGAATAAAAAATGAGGGTGTAACTGTGCCTTCAGCATTTCAAGTTCCATGCTTATTTTTTCATTCTCAATTTTTTTGCGCTGGTCATTTTCCTTATACCATTCTTTCAGCAGCTTTATCGAAACGGCAATGCCGCAGATCATCAGGAAGGCAAATGTGGTACGTGCTGTTCTTATATCAAAATTTACAAGGCTATCCAAAATAGAAAAATGCCTCATGTATGTAAGTTCCAGCGGCCCCGAAAAGACGGAGTAGGAGAACCAGTTGAGCATTGTGGCAGCCTTCAACAAAACAATCGATGACAAGAGATAATAAACAACTTTTCTTTTAAGAAGGAAACGGGGAATTAAAAAATATAATTGAGTGTAGGTAAAAAAGAAATGGGAAGGCAAAGTAAAAACCGCAATAAAAAAATCTGTGGAAATAGCATTGTTTTTATGGTAATTAAACGCATAGATACAAACATAAAAACACCAGAATGCTATATGCTGTAATATCCTGTTTTTTAAAATGGCTTCCATTAAATAATAATTGCATGATAAAATTATATAAACAAAAGATGAAAGGAAGTTTGCTGGCTTATTAGTAGACAAACGGTTTTATTTAACAGACGAACAACATAAAATAACCGGATACCCGGTTTGTGAACCTCAACAAGCTGTCTGTATTCCTGCCTGGCATACCTGTCTTTTTTTAAAGAAATGGCTTTTGCCGCTGGCTAGTTTTACATGCGATTATTAAATACATCAAAACATTCCTGTATGAAAAAGCTGATAGCCGGTTTGATATTCATTTCTATATTTTATTTTCCTGTGAATGCACAGGACCAGGTGATAGATGACAATGATACTTCTCCATGGGCAACCGATAAAGGTTTTTGGATAATTGAATCAAACATTCACGATAAAACCCAATGCACAGTTTACTTTTATAATAATGAGAAACAACTGGTGTATAAGGAAGCGATCAAAGGAAAAGTGCTGAACGCCAAAAGGCGAAGAATAAAATTAAAACTTAAAAAAGTGCTGGAGCAAACAGTGGCTGTATATGAACAAATGCATAAAGCGACTGAAAATGAAAAGCTGGTTGCAAGCCTGCTCTAAAAATATTCTTTTTCTTTCCTGAAAAAAAGGGCAGGCTTTTTATGCCCGCCCAAATATTTTCAGCTCATTGATTTGTATCCTCTTATATTTAAGAAGAAGGTGCGGCATCATTTATTACCCTCAGCTTTGCATAGTTCAACATTATCTTCTTCTCGCCATTCAATTCAAACTTTACTGTAGCAATAGGATTGTGTGCAGCACCTTCCATCTTCATTACTTCGCCAAAGCCAAATTTCTGGTGCTCTACTTTTTGCCCAGCTTGTAAATTACTGGTATCACTGGCTACAAAATCTGCTGTGGGTGTATGCTCTTTTGTTTGTGGCCTTGTTGGAACCAGATAAGACGGCTTA
>JAZKGV010000060.1:23782-29087 GCA_040385725.1 Bacteroidota bacterium
TTTCTTCCCTGCCGCCGCTATTCATCCTGTCAAAAGCAGTTTTATTCCAGCCACCGCCCAGGTTGCCCTGGCTTTGGTTACGGATACCACCGCCGGCAAAACTTTTATCAATAAATTCTTCCGGCATCTCTTCTATAAAACGGCTCGGATCATTTTGTTGTAATTGCCCAAAACGGTAACGGGCATTGGCATACGTAAGCCAGAGCTTTTTCTTTGCCCTTGTAATCGCTACATAAAACAAACGCCTTTCTTCTTCCAGTTCTTCCCTTGTATTAATGCTCATGCCGCTGGGAAAAAGTGTTTCTTCCAAACCACCCACAAACACACAACTGAATTCCAAACCTTTTGCGGCATGTATCGTCATCAGTTTTACACTGTCTGCATCATCTTTATTATTATCTGCATCAGTGTATAAAGAAACCTGCTGCAAAAAAGTACCCAAACCTTTATCACCTACTTCGCCATCTTCTTCATTCATGGGTGTTTCGGTAATTCCTGAACGTTCTCATACCTTGCTACGCCTTCTGTTGTTTTATCATTGAACAACTCTTTTACTACTTGTGTGCTCTTGCCAACTATCAGCGCCAGGTCATAAGCATTTTTTTTCTGTAACTCACTTTGAAACATTTTAATCATTGTCACAAAGTTGCTGATGGCTTCCAGCGTACCTGATTTAAAACCATGAAAAGCTGCACTCTCCAGCACCTGCCACATAGTGTAGTTATTGTCGTTAGCGATCAAAATAGTTTTGTCAATGGTTGTTTTACCAATGCCCCTTGCCGGGAAATTGATGATGCGTTTCAGCGCTTCTTCATCGTTTGGATTTATAACAACTCTTAAATAAGCGATATAATCTTTTATTTCTTTTCGTTGATAGAAAGACAAACCACCATAAATGCGGTAAGCAATATTCATGCGGCGCAGGCTTTCTTCATAGCTGCGGCTTTGTGCATTGGTTCTATATAAAATGGCGAACTCACTGTTATGAAAATGATTGCGGAGTTTTTGTTCCTGTATGGTATCAGCAACAAATTTCCCTTCTTCATTATCTGTGGCAGTTCTTACCAATTTTATTTTATCGCCTTCGCCTTTATCCGTCCATAAAGTTTTGGGTAATTGATTTTTGTTGTTGGCAATTACTTCATTCGCTACATTTAAAATGTTCTTTGTGCTGCGGTAGTTCTGTTCCAGCTTTACCACCTTCACATCTTCGTAGTCTTTTTCAAACTGCAAAATGTTTTCAATGGTTGCCCCACGGAAACTATAGATGCTTTGTGCATCATCACCCACCACACAAATATTTTCATGCATGGCGCCCAGCAGCTTGATGATCTCATATTGAGAAGTATTGGTATCCTGGTACTCATCGATCATGATGTATTTAAACTTGCGCTGGTATTTGCTCAATGAATCAGGAAAGTTTTTTAGCAGTTCATACATTTTAAAAAGCAAATCATCAAAATCCATAGCGCCGTTTTTAAAACAGCGTTTGTTGTAGGCATCATAAATTCTTCCTGTAGCAGGGCGGTTAGCCCTTTGGTCTTCCTGTTGCAAAGCCCAATCATTCTTGTATTCTTCCGGGCTTACCAAACTGTTTTTTGCTGAAGAGATACGGTTGTAAACAGTGTTGGGTTTATAGATCTTGTCATCCAGTTCCAGTTCGTTGATCACTGTTTTCAACACACTTTTTGCATCGTCCGTATCGTAAATGGTAAAGTTGTTGGGATAACCGATCTTATTGGCTTCCCCTCTCAATATCCTTGCAAACACACTGTGAAAAGTACCGATGTATAAATTCCTTGCTTCACTGTTGCCCAGGGTTTTCTCCACCCTTTCTTTCATTTCTTTCGCTGCTTTGTTGGTAAAAGTTAATGCCAGGATATTAAAAGCATCCACGCCACTTGCCATCAGGTGAGCAATCCTTGTGGTGAGCACTTTTGTTTTGCCGCTGCCTGCACCGGCAATGATCATTAATGGGCCGTCAATATGGGTAACCGCTTCTCTCTGGGGTTCGTTCAGTTCATCTAAATAATTACGCATGCTGTGTCATTCTGAGTTTATCGAAGATGGCGAAGGTACGAAAGGGGAAGGACGAGGTTTTGGGTGTGAGGAAATTTTTGAATTCAAAACTCATCAGCATGAAAAAGGCCGCAATTATTTAATTTATTAATTAAGGACAGGGCAACACAAATTTTTAAATAGTTGGGCTAAAGCAATAGCAGGCTTAAACTTATTCAAACGCTTATTCCAGCTAAATTGTATTACTTTTGCGCCCTTAGTAAAAAATTGCTTTTTGCTATACTATGAGTGTAAAAGATAAAATAAATACAGATCAGTTACCAAGGCATATTGCTATCATTATGGATGGTAATGGAAGATGGGCGCAGGAAAAAGGCGAAGACAGGCTTTTTGGCCATCTGCATGGCGTGGAAAGTGTAAGGAATATTGTGGAGGGTTGTGCAGAATTGGGTATTGAATATCTTACCCTGTATGCTTTTAGTACCGAAAACTGGGACAGGCCAGCCAATGAAGTAAGCGGACTGATGGAAATACTGGTAGATACCATCAGGAAAGAAGTACCAACGCTCAATAAGAATAATATCAAGCTGCATGTGATCGGCGATCTGGATATGTTGCCGGCCAATGCAAGAAAAGCGTTGGAAGAAGCACTGACAGAAACCAGTACCAATACAGGGCTTAACCTTGTGATGGCGTTGAGCTACAGCAGCCGTTGGGAATTGGTGAATGCAGTAAAAAATATTGCGGCAGATGTAAAGAGTGGAACGCTTGACCCTGATACTATCAGCCAGGAAACATTGCAGAATTATTTAACCACCAGCGGTTTTCCTGACCCTGAACTAATGATACGGACCAGTGGTGAATACAGGATAAGTAATTTTTTACTGTATCAACTGGCGTATGCAGAATTGTATTTTACTAATACAAGATGGCCCGATTTCAGGAAAGAAAATTTGTACGAGGCCATTGTCGATTTTCAGCAAAGAGAAAGAAGGTTTGGTAAAACCGGCGAACAGGTAAGTAAAGAGGTGAAGATAGTTGGTTAGCCCGTTTTAAAAAGATATATGTAACTGCTGTGTGAGCAGCTGCAGGGGATTGTTTAACAAATAGTTTTAATAATAGCAAGTATATTGCCGCCCGTAAAATAAAGTTGATGCAGAGGATTTACCAGAACTGTTTATTTATTGTTGTTTTTCTTTTTGGCGCCCGTAATGCAGGTGCACAAATAACTCCAGACAGCCCCAGGGTTTCTGTTAACCCACAACTGATTGAAATATTCAACAACAGGCCCCCGAAAGAATTTACCATTGCAGGTATTGCCGTTACAGGCAACCAGTCTTTCGACCCCAATCTTATCATATCTATTTCAGGTTTGGCAATAGGCGATAAAGTATTGATTCCCGGTTCCGATGCGTTCAGCAAAGCGATAACAAAGCTGTGGAAGCAAAACCTGATCGCAGATGTACAGGTATATTTTACCAACCTTGTTGGTACCAACTTGTATGTTGAACTGGCGCTTACCGAAAGACCCCGTTTGGAAGATGTAAGGTACCTCGGTATAAAGAAAGGTGAAAAAGAAGACCTGGAAGCAAAAACAGGTTTGGTAAAAGGCAGGGTGGTAACAGATAATATGAAAGTGAGCGCCGTTGATGCAATAAGAAGGTTTTACAGTGAAAAATCTTACCGCAACATTACGGTAACACTAAAAGAAGAGCCAGCCAAAGGTGTTCAAAACGGGTTGATACTCATTTTTGATATTAACAAAGGCAATAAGGTAAAAGTAAATTCAATCAATATTGCCGGTAATGAAGAGGTAACAGACGGTAACATCAAAAAGCAGATGAAGGGGACAAAAGAAAAATCAAGGTTCACCCTTAACCCTCCCAAATACTCAAGCCCGTATAACGATACAGCCAAACAAATAACTTTTAAAGAATACCTTAAAGGTTATGGCTTTCTTTCTCCATCCAAAACAATGGATGCTGTTGACCCGTATTTCCGGTTTAAATTATTCAGTTCTTCAAAATTCAATCCGCAGAAATATGACGAAGACAGGGAAAGTATTTTAGATTATTACAATGCAGAAGGTTTCAGGGATGCGGCAATTGTTGACCATAAAGAAATACCCAATGCCAAGGGCAACCTCGACCTTCATATAAAAGTAAACGAAGGGCATAAATATTATTTTGGAGATATAGCATGGAGGGGAAATACAAAATATACCGACTCTGTATTGAACCTGTTCTTAGGCGTTAAGAAAGGAGATATTTACAATCTTGATCTGTTGAATAAAAGATTGGGCAGGCAGGCAACAGCAGAAGGCGGCGATATCCAAAGCCTTTATATGGATGACGGCTATTTGTTTTTCCGCTTAGAGCCTGTTGAAACTTCTGTTTACAACGATACAATTGATTTTGAAATACGCATGACAGAAGGCCCACAGGCAACCATTGGAAAAATTGATATCACAGGCAATGACAAAACAAAAGATTATGTTATCCGCCGTGAATTAAGGACCGTGCCCGGTGAAAAATTCAGCCGTTCTGATATTATCCGTACGCAAAGGGAATTGGGGCAGTTGGGATTTTTTAACCCGGAAAAAATTGTTCCTAACATAGTGCCGAACGCTGATAATGGAACGGTAGATATAAACTGGGCCGTGGAAGAAAAATCAAATGACCAGTTGGAATTGTCGGCAGGTTTTGGTGGCGGCATTGGCCTTACCGGAACGCTGGGTATCACGTTTAATAACTTTTCCATAGATAATATCTTTAAGAAAAGCACCTGGGACCCATTACCTTCCGGCGGCGGGCAAAAATTAAGTGCCAGGATACAATCTAACGGAAGGGCTTTCCGCACTTATAATTTTTCATTTACCGAACCCTGGCTTGGTGGAAGAAAAAGAAATTCTTTTTCAGTAAGTTTTTACAACACCAAGCAAACAAATTCTTACGACATCTACGGTAATTATTGTAAATCCTGCGGTGATACTTCGTACCTGAGAATTTTAGGTGCCAGCGTTGCTTTGGGCAAGCAGTTAAAATGGCCCGATGACTATTTCTCATTGACCACTTCTATCAACTTTCAGCAATATAAACTCCGCAACTATGCGGTAAGTGGTTTTGGTGGATTAAAAGATGGTACTTCCACTAACCTCAGTTTAAAACTTTCACTTGCCCGTTATGCTGCCACAGGCAGCCCGATATTCCCAACAGGAGGTTCAAACTTTATGCTGAGCGGTCAGTTTACTTTACCGTACACTGCATTGGGTTTGTATAAGGAAGGC
>JAZKGV010000061.1:0-3557 GCA_040385725.1 Bacteroidota bacterium
CCTGCATACCCATTAAATAAATACCGTGTGATTTTTCCATTACGCAAGGGATACCTTCTATTACAAAAGTTTCATCCTTTTCTGCTTTGGTATCAAAAGCTAATATATAGGTCATGCCGCTGCAGCCTCCCCCCTTCACCCCTACTCTTAATACGTTACTTTTATCAAACCCTTCTTCATTCATCAGCCTTTTTAACTCGTCAATGGCTGGTTGGGTGAAACTTACCGGTATTGCTATTGTTGATTCCATTTTTCATTGTTTATTGATGATACAAAGTTATAGACTTTTAAAAAATGAATGATGGCTTCATCTTGCGAAACAGGGAAATATTAACAGTCCTTATTGCTTATTTTTGCCAATAAAAAAAAGTAAAATATGAACGGAGATGAAATAATGAGGAATGTACAAATAGCTGCCATATTCATGTTCTTTATTGTTATTGCCTGGATGTTGGCTGAGTTTAAAGGAATGAAAGATGAACTGAGGGAAAGAATGGGCATTAATAATGAAAGCATGAAACTGCGGTTGCAGGCTTATGAAAGGCTTTCCGTATTTGCAGAACGTTCCTCTTTAAAAAATTTAGTAGCCCGTACTTCCTTTGGTGGGTTAAATGTGGTGGACTACCAGTTGACATTGCTGGATACCATCCGCAGCGAATATGAATACAATGTAAGCCAGCAGGTATATGTAAGTCCTGATATGTGGAAAGCGCTTGGTAATTTAAAGGATCAGAATATTTTTATCATCAACCAGATAGCAGCCATGTTGCAGCCCAATGCTGATGCTATTGAATTAAGCAGGGCATTGCTGCAGTATGCCGGTAATAAAGATGCAGAATTAAGCGCTGTTGTGTTGGATGCGTTGCAATTTGAGGCGAAGAAGATAATGTAGTGTTTAATTGTTATATGGATGAATTGTTGGGGGTGCTTATTTAAGCAGAGATAAAGTTTATCTCACTAATTTCTAATAAAAAACCGATGAGCCATAAATCCACTGATTCAGGAATTGAAATAAATCAACTCTATACAAAGGCTGATATTATTGCTGCAGATAATTCACTGCCGGGAGAATTTCCTTTTACAAGAGGTGTACAGGCTGATATGTACCGTGGCAAATTATGGACGATGCGGCAGTATGCCGGCTTTAGCACAGCAGAAGAAAGCAATAAGCGCTACCATTATTTATTATCACAAGGTGTGAGCGGATTAAGTGTTGCATTTGATCTGCCGACACAGATTGGTTATGACAGCGACCATGCGTTATCAGAAGGAGAAGTAGGAAAAGTGGGTGTGGCCATTGACAGCCTTGAAGACATGGAAGTATTGTTTGATGGCATTAAGCTGGAAGATGTTTCCACTTCCATGACGATCAACGCAACGGGTTTTATTCTGTTAGCCTTTTATGTTGCACTGGCAAAAAAGCAAGGCGCTGATCTGAAAAAAATTTCCGGCACCATACAAAATGACATTTTAAAAGAGTACGCTGCAAGAGGAACTTATATCTATCCGCCCAAGCCATCTATGCGTATCATCACAGATATTTTTGAATGGTGTGCTGCTGAAGTACCAAAGTGGAATACCATTTCTATTTCCGGTTATCATATAAGGGAAGCAGGCAGCACAGCAGTGCAGGAAATTGCTTTCACCTTAAGCAATGGCAAAGCGTATGTAAAAGCTGCTATTGAAAAAGGCATGGACATTAATGTTTTTGGCAAACGCCTCTCCTTCTTTTTTAATGCACACAATAATTTATTTGAAGAAGTGGCTAAGTTCAGGGCAGCAAGAAAAATGTGGGCCGTGATAATGAAGGACCTTGGCGCTACGGATGACAAAGCCATGATGCTCCGCTTTCATACACAAACCGGCGGCGCCACATTAACTGCACAGCAACCAATGAATAATATTGCCAGGGTAACTGTACAGACATTAGCTGCAGTATTAGGCGGCACACAAAGCCTGCATACTAACGGCTATGATGAGGCTTTAAGCCTGCCAACAGAAGAAGCAGCAAGAATTGCATTGCGTACGCAACAGATCGCTGCTTTTGAAAGTGGCGTAGCTGATACCGTTGACCCATTGGCCGGCAGTTACTTTGTAGAATCTCTTACCAAAGAAGTAGAAGACAATGCCTGGAAACTGATTGAAAAAATTGATGCCATGGGCGGCAGTGTGGCAGCAATAGAGCAGGGCTATATGCAGGATGAAATTGCCAAAAGCGCTTATGAATACCAAAGTAAAATTGAGAGCGGTGAGAAGATAATTGTGGGTATGAACAAATTCCAGGTTGACAAGGAAAGCAAAGTGCCGCCGTTTAAAATTGATGACAGCATTAGGAATGTGCAGAGTGAAAAGCTAGAAGCAATAAAAAAGAAAAGAAGCAATGAGAAAGTTGCTGCTTGTTTGAAACAAATTAATGATGCAGCAGTGAACAATAAAAACTTAATGCCTTTTGTATTGGAGGCTGTGGAGAATTATTGTACGCTGGGGGAGATTTCGGATGAATTGAGAGGGGTGTTTGGGGAGTTTAAGTAGCGTTTTTCATTTATTTCTATTCCAATATTTAAAATCAAATTCCTTATCAAAGGAAATTATGGTATCAAATAAAGCTCTATCCTTAACTCGAAAACGGACAGATTTTAAGTTCATCCGGTTATCTAACACATCAATATCAATATCTCCTGTTTCAAGCATCAAATCAACTCTCCCAACCTTTTCATCTCTCCAAAACATTTTTCTTTTATAAAGGTTTACAATTTTGCCGGGCATACTGCCAACCCAACCATACTCTTGTTGAGTAAAATAAAAATCAGAGTTAATATCTTTTTTAACTACAGGATAACCAAAAGCAGAAGAAAGAAAGAAATGGATGGGTAATATTAATCCACAAAACAAAGATGCGATAACAGTGAAAACTCTCAAAAAATTTAAAACCCACCTTTTCTGTATTTTGTTTCGTATCAATCGATAAACTAAAATGGGAATTAATAGCCCAAACAAGAAAGTAAGTACTGTATAAACCAATGGCATCAGATAGATTTTATTTAATAAAATACTCCACCGCCAACTCATACCCTTTCAATCCCAAACCACTGATCACTCCAACACTCTTACCAGAAACATGAGACAGTTTCCTGAATTCTTCCCTTCCAAAAATATTAGAGATATGCACTTCAACTACTGGAGTATTAATAGCAGCAATAGCATCGCCTAAAGCAACAGAAGTATGTGTGTAGCCACCAGGGTTTAAAATAATAGCATCAAAAGAATAACCCACTCTTTGTATTTCATTGATCAATTCGCCTTCCACATTGGTTTGATAATAATGAAAATTAACAGCAGGATATTTTGCTTTCAATGAATCCATGATTCCACCCCACCAAACAGTTAATTGTGCTTTTTCTGCATCGGTCAATTTTGCATCTGTATGTGTCCATGTGTAAGAGTCCAAAGGCATGGAGCCACCTTTCACTTCATCAATACATTCTTCCAGTTTATGGTTCTGCTTGGCAATGCGGTAAGTGCCAAATTCGCTGAAGTTCATGTGGCGTTTCCCGTCT
>JAZKGV010000062.1:0-4599 GCA_040385725.1 Bacteroidota bacterium
GCAAGATAAAATACTTTGCATTGAGCAGCGGCACCAGCGACGCAGCAAGCAAATACATTCCCATTACAAGAGAGTTGATCAGGAGCAATACTATCACCAGCATTAAACAATTACTCAGTCTTACAAAGTATGAAGATGTGCCAAAGAGTGCCGTAGGTAAAGGCTGGCTGATGCTGGGAGGAAGTACGCAATTGCAAAAAGGGGCTACTTACTATGCAGGAGATCTAAGCGGTATACAGCAAAAAAATATTCCTTTCTGGTTCCAGGGTTTGTACAAGCCGGGTAAAAAAATTGCGAAAGAAAAGGATTGGGCAAAAAAATTAGAGGAGATCGTTGACAATGCACCCAACTGGGATATTGGTTTTATTGTAGGCGTGCCTGCATGGCTGCAGTTGTGCATGGAAAAAATTATTGAACGCTACAAACTCAACAACATTCACGACATCTGGCCACACCTTGCTTTCTATGTGCATGGCGGCGTGGCGATGGAGCCTTATAAAAAAGGGTTTGAAAAATTATTGGGCAAACCAATTACTTACATAGAAACCTATTTAGCCAGCGAAGGGTTTTTAGCGTATCAAAACAGGCAGGGTTCAGTAGGAATGCATTTGGCTTTAAACAATAATATCTTTTTTGAGTTTGTTCCTTTTGATGATAACAACTTCGACAGCGAAGGAAATATGGTGGACGAACCGGAAGCATTTATGATCCATGAAATTGAGGAGAATAAAGATTATGCAGTTTTAATAAGTACCAATGCCGGCGCCTGGCGCTATGCCATTGGTGATACGGTAAGATTGATTGATAAAGAAAGAAGTGAGATCATCATCACCGGCAGGACAAAACATTTTTTGAGTTTGGTGGGAGAGCATTTGAGCGTTGATAATATGAACAAGGCCATTGAAATGGCGAGTGAAGAATTGAATATTTCTATTCCTGAATTTACCGTGGCAGGTGTGCCACACGGCAACTTTTTTGCACACCACTGGTATATTGCTACTGATGATATTGCTGATGAAAAACAACTGGCACACCACATTGATACCAAACTGAAAGAACTGAATGATGATTACGAAGTGGAACGCAAACATGCGTTGAAAGATGTGTTTGTAACGGTGCTGTCAGAAAAAATATTTATGGATTTTATGAAGAACAAAGGCAAAGTTGGCGGCCAGCATAAATTTCCCCGTGTGTTGAAAGGGAAGATGCTGGAAGATTGGAATAAGTTTTTGAAGGGGGAGTTGGTGGGATGAAATATTATAGAAAACTTCTTTGCCTGAGTCTAACGGAAAATAATTTTATGTCGCTGCTTCAATTCAAAAAATACACCCTTTCTTTTCTTACCCTTCTTTTATTTTCCTGTAATAATAAAAAACCACTAATACCTAAAGATCTTTCTAACGAAAAAGAAAGAGAGAATACGCTTTTGGTTTTTGTTGGCGAAAAAGTTGAGGTGAGATATATTCCGGAAAAAGACACTTCAGTACTTATGCTTAATGGAGAATACTATGCTAAGTATAAGGTTTTGCAGAACGTGTATGGAGATTTTACAGAGGATACAATTGAGTTTACAGCCTTCGATCATTATGGTGAACCAGCATTTTCAAACTATAAAAATGTTCTTCTTTTTGTTTCCAAACATGAAGGAAAATATTATCATAAGAAATACCAGTTTTATGATGTGTATAAAACTAAAGATGAAAGGTGGGCTGGAAGGTATTCTGTAAGAGATTTAGGATATGATAATAGAAGGAACAAATATGTATCTGCTCAAAAAATAGATTTTACAGAAAAGGCTTTCGTTCCTTTGGAATTAGTTAATAAAAAAGAGATTTCTTGTTGGTTTCCTGAACCATATTACAAAATTGAAAATGATAGGGCGATCCCAGTGTATGGAAATTATATAGAAGACTTATTTAGAATAAAAAAAGAGGGAACACTGGCTAAGCTATTTAGAGATGTAAAGTCACTAGAATTGGATGTTGTTGATACAGAAATGGCAGAAGTAAGAAATACATCAAAAAATGATGAGAAGGAGTTTGATTCCTTTTGGAGTAGCTTAATAGGAAAGCCAGACAATGGAAATTATAAAGCGTTTAGAAATGTTTTTATGGATACGGTTTTGCTAAATGATACTGCTTATTCAATTAATAGTGATAAAGTAAGCGTTTTTTTATCTGAAAAAACTAGAAAGAGTTTTAGAGATAGCACAAATTTAAATTATGTGATTTCTACTTCTATTCAAGATATTAAAGAGAGCCCATATTTTAAAAAGGAGGGGCTAAAAAGAAATGATGCTTATCTTTTGTTCGGAGTAAGCACAATAGTAGATACAGTAAATACATTTGAAATTAAAGTACAGGCTTCATTTGTGAAAACTAAAGGCGGATTTAAATTATATAGTATCAAGGAAGAAAAAAAATGTATTTGCTGGCAATAAAGTCATCTCTTTAAAGGCTCCGGCAAATACCCTAACCCATTCATCGTAATCTCATACATCGTTTACAACAACATTCTCAGCGTTCCTTTTCTTGCAAACCATTTCAGATAACTCACGGGAAAAATCCCCTGAAAAATGGTGTTTTTCCCTTGCATAAGTGAATGCGTCAAAATAGTTTTGAGTCATAAAAATTGTACCCATTTTTATTGTAACAATATTACACACTCAAAAAACTACGATCATGAATGCTTTAAAAAACAGGGTTCAGTTGATTGGTAACCTGGGCAATGCTCCCGAAGTAAAAACCGTAACCAATGGTAAAAAAATGGCCCGGTTCAGCGTGGCCACCAATGAAAATTACCGGAATGCCAAAGGAGAAAAAGTTACTGAAACCCATTGGCATAATTTAGTTGCCTGGGGCAAGGTGGCCGAGATTGCGGAAAAATATTTAACCAAAGGAAAAGAAGTGGTGGTAGACGGAAAGCTGATTACGAGAAGCTATAATGATAAGGACGGCAATAAAAGATCCATCACTGAAGTGGAGGTAAATGAACTATTGATGATGGGAGGAAAAGATAAAAATTAAATGGTTACCCCGTTTTTTGCTGCAACCGGTTAAAGGCTTTTAACCTGGTTGCAGCTTTTGCATTTTTATGAATAGTTTTAAATCAACAAAATGTCATTTCTCTTTAATTGATTGCAATAGATATTCCAGCCCGTTCAATTTGATCTCATACATCGTTTCCAGTAACATTCCCAGCTTCCCTTTTGGAAAGCCTTTTCTTGCAAACCATTCAAGATAACTCACTGGTAAATTGCAAACTAATGTGTCTTTGTATTTTCCAAAAGGCATTTTCATTTTTACCAATTCAAGTAAAAGCTGTGGATTTAAACCGGGAGCGTCTTCCATTATTCTTCTTTTTCTTTAACTATCAAAAACCAGTCGTTATCTAAAGGGAGATAACCATAATCATAGCAGTAAAAATATGTTTTGCCCGTTTTGGTAGTGTATAGGTGAGTGAGATATTTAAAGTGAAAACCGAGCCGTAGTAATTTGTCTTTACTAGCCTTGGCTGTTTCATCCTTGCCCGGCAAAATTGATTCCAGTATTTTCCTGTTCTTCAGCAATGCATTATTGATACTTCGTACATAAGCGCTGTGGCTGCTTCTTGCTTTTAGTTGGTTGTTGTGATTATTCCGGCAATAATCATCGCAGAATTTCTTGTCCACTCTTCCTTTCAACGGCTTGCCACAACTCAAACAGTTTTTGGTTTCTGTAATCATATCAAGGGTTTTAGATGATCAAGGTAGTAAAATTTATCCGTGTAAAAAACGTTTTTTACCGGTTAGTTTCGGGAGTAGAAATTTAAAAACCGGCTATCGCTTTCGCCGCATATCATCTTTGTGTTGTCAATCGGTTGACGTCGCCGAAAGACTGAGATAACAAATTTTAAAACACGAAAAATTAAACAACATGTACGCATTAAGAAACAAAGTTCAACTGATCGGCAACTTAGGTAACGCACCAGAAGTAAAAACATTAGACGGTGGAAAAAAGATGGCACGCTTTAGCATGGCCACCAACGAAACCTACCGTGACCGTGCCGGGCGTAAAGAAACAGAAACCACCTGGCATAATATTGTTGCCTGGGGTAAAGTAGCTGAGCTTGCTGAAAAGTATTTAACTAAAGGAAAAGAGATTGCCATTGAAGGCAAACTCGTAAACCGTATGTACAATGATAAGGAAGGGAACAAACGATACATCACTGAAATAGTTGCCAACGAATTGTTGTTGATCGGCGAGAAAGAAAGAGCCTAAGAAATCTTTGCCACAGATTGCACGGATATACACAGATTGCCTGTTGTATTTGTGAGGTCTGTGGCTTTATGCTTTTATTTCTAAATAAAATATATGGCAGAGTTTATTCAAAAGACAGACACTTATCAAATTATTGGTGTTTGTATGGAAGTATATAATACACTTGGTTATGGCTTTTCAGAAATAGTGTATAAAGATGCTATGGAGATAGAATTTGCGGAAAAAGAAATAGAGTACAAACGTGAAGAAGAACATCTTGTAAAATATAAAGGCAATGTTCTCAAACATAAATTTTTCGCTGACTATAACCACAACTTTATCAAAGCACATTTAAAAGCTG
>JAZKGV010000062.1:4609-12372 GCA_040385725.1 Bacteroidota bacterium
TTATTTAGATCCATCATTTTAGAAGTAAAGGCAAACAAGGATGGTATCACCGAAGATGCTATTGCCCAAACATTAAATTATCTGAGGGCATCAGGACTAAAGCTTGCCTTAATTATTAACTTTGGAAAAACATCATTGGAATACAAAAGATTAGTTTACTAATCATCGGTGTCAATTTCTTATCTGTGTTAATCTGTGAAATCTGTGGCAAAACAAAATTTATGGCAACTGTAGAACGCAACGAAATATTTGACCTGGCTTACCGCTTTATCACCGAAACACAGGAAAGCATTTTCCTCACCGGTAAAGCAGGCACTGGCAAAACAACGTTTCTAAAATATCTAAAAGAGCATTCATCCAAGAATATGATTGTGGCGGCACCAACCGGTGTGGCGGCAATCAATGCTGGCGGTGTTACACTGCACAGTTTGTTTCAATTGCCTTTGCACCCTTTTTTACCAACAGAAAATAATAAACAGGAATTATTAAGCAAGATCCGTTATCAAAAACAACGCATACAATTATTGCGTAAAATGGAATTGCTGGTGATTGATGAAATAAGCATGGTGCGTTGCGATGTGCTCGATGCTATTGATGCTATTTTAAGAAGTGTAAGAAGAAACCATCAAGCCCCGTTTGGTGGCGTACAGATTTTATTCATTGGTGATCTGTTTCAATTGCCACCGGTGGCAAGACGGGAAGAGTGGGATAATTTATTGGGCAACTATTATTCATCTCCTTTCTTTTTCGACAGCAAAGCGGTAAAAGAACAAACACCATTATTAATTGGGCTCACAAAAATTTACCGCCAGAAAGAACAAAGTTTTGTTGACCTGCTGAATAAGGTCCGTAATAATTATATGGACAAAGATGATTACGAAGAACTCAACAAACGCTTTACCCCGGATTTTCATCCTTCTGCTGATCAAAAATTTATTACCCTTACTTCTCACAACGCACAGGCAGATAATATCAACCAGGTAAAACTGCAGAAACTAAATACGCCATCATTTACTTACAAAGCAAAAATAGAAGGCGACTTTCCAGAGAATGTTTTTCCCGCAGAACAGGAACTGGTGTTGAAGGAGGGCACACAGGTGATGTTCATTAAAAACGATGTGGCAGAGAAAAAATATTTTAATGGAAAGATTGGTGTGGTTTCAAAATTAGAAAAAGAAAAGATCACCGTTAATTGCGATGGGCAGGATATTGTGGTAACAGAAGAAACCTGGGAGAATGTAAAATACACCCTCAACCGCAGCGATGAAAAATTAGAACAACATGTACAGGGAAGATTTTTTCAATACCCATTGCGATTGGCATGGGCCATCACTATTCACAAAAGCCAGGGATTGACATTTGATCATGTAATGATTGATGCCGCTTCTTCTTTCAGCAGCGGGCAGGTGTATGTGGCGCTCAGCCGTTGCACCAGCTTAAATGGTATTGTGCTGTTGTCAAAAATTCCATCTACAGCGATTCATAGTAATCAGCAAGTGGTGGCGGCACATTCTTCTCTTGTTCCAAAAGGCTCTTTGGCAGAAAGATTTGAAGGTGCCAGACAAGTATTCACTCTTCAGTTGCTGAGTGAAATATTTCTATTGGAGGAAATTGAAACAGCGCTTCGGGTTTTAAAATATTCAGTTGAAAAGAGTAAAGAGAAATTAAATGCAGATGCCGCTGATTGGGCAGCACAATTTTTAGCAGAGATCAATGCATTGAAAGTAACTGCTGAAAAATTTATTGGGCAGGCACAACAGTTGATGAGAGATATTGCTGTCATTGAAAATAACCCGGCATTGCAACAAAGAATACAAGCTGCTGCAGGATATTTTTTACCCTTACTTGAAAAACTAAAAGCACAATTACAACAGCATCCACTTATTACAGAGCATAAAGAAACAGCCACACCTGTTGATGAAAATTTGCTGGAAGCAATGACAGCTTTTGTAAAAACTATTTACTTCATTCAATATTGTAAGGAACCTTTTACTGTTGCCGGTTATTTAAGGCATAAACTTAATCTTGGCATTCCAAGAATGCACATTACCAGTTATGCAGCCAATAAAAAACAAATGGCATCCTCTGATATTCCGAATGCAGAATTATTCTTCGCTTTAAAAAACTGGCGGGATAAAATTTGTAACGAACAGGACCTGCCGATCTATTTCGTTGCTAATAATAACAGTTTAAAAGAGATCAGCACCTACCTTCCTTTAACCAATCAGCATTTGCAACAATTGAGTGGGTTTGGCAAAACAAGAGCAGATAAATATGGCGATGATATTTTAGAGATGGTACATTCATATTGCGACAGGCACCATATTGAAACAAATATGGAATTAAAACCTGCCAGCCCGAAACGGCAAAGAAAAGAACCGTCAGAAAAAAAGGCAGATAAAATTCCATCAGGAGTAGTAAGCCTGAATTTATACAAAGACGGAAAAAATGTGAATGAAATTGCTGCTGAAAGGAACCTGGCAGTCAGCACTATATCAAGTCATCTTACCGATTTTATAAAGACAGGTGAAGTAAAAGTGCACGCCTTTGCAGACGATACAACAGTAAAAATTATCGGGGAATATTTAAGCACTAATCCTGAAAAACAGCATGGTGAAATAAGAACAATGCTGAAAGATGCTTATAGTTTTGCACAGATAAGAGCGGTGGCAAATCATTTGTTCTGGCTGCAAAATAAAAATGCAGCACAGCCCCAGCCAATTTAATTGCATTAATTGTTTTTTAAATTTCATTCCCTATATTTGAAATATCTGAGTTTTTTACGATTGCCTCCCATGTTTATTTCCAAAACTGTTGACTATGCTTACCGGCGAAATGCTGCAATCATACATAGTGCCCGATATAGTGTGGGATGAAATGGTGAACAATGGCACCGTTAGGGAGCAGTATGCCAAAGTGATGGAATTTCTTGGGACCATCTCCGCTGATGAATTAAGTAAAAAAGAAGAACTGGCAAAGCGTCTCTTCATGAGCCAGGGCATCACTTTCACTGTGTATAGCAGTGGTGAAGGCATCGAAAAAATATTCCCATTCGACATCATTCCCCGTATCATCACCGCAAGTGAATGGGATTATATTGAACGTGGCATCAAACAAAGATTAAAAGCACTCAATCTTTTTTTAAAAGATGTGTACAGTAACCAGTTTATTATAAAAGACGGGCTGATACCGGCTGATATGATCTATAGTTGTCCGCATTATTTAAGAGAGATGCATAACTTCCAGGTGCCGTATGATATATATGTACATATTTCCGGCATTGACCTGATACGTAACAATGATGGATCCTTTTATATACTGGAAGATAACCTGCGTACACCAAGTGGTGTAAGTTATATGCTGGAGAACAGGGAAATAACCAAACGTATTTTTCCTGACCTGTTGCCCAATAATAATGTACGCAGCGTAACAGAATACCCAACCATTTTGCATAAAAACCTGGTGTCGCTTTCGCCAAGGCAAATTGCACATCCAACTATTGTATTACTTACACCAGGTATTTACAACTCTGCTTATTTTGAACATTCCACTTTAGCAAGGCTGATGGGTGTTGAGTTAGTGGAAGGAAGTGACCTGGTGGTGGACAATCATAAAGTGTATATGAAAACCACGGCTGGCCTGCAGCAGGTGGATGTTATTTACAGGAGAGTGGATGATGAATTTCTTGACCCGTTAATGTTTAATCAGGGCAGTGTGCTGGGTGTATCAGGAATAATGAGCGCTTACAGAAAAGGTAATGTAGCTATCGTAAATGCAGTAGGAAATGGTGTGGCAGATGATAAAGCGATCTATTCTTTTGTGCCGGCGATGATAAGATATTACCTGAACGAAGAACCAATATTGAAGAACGTTCCCACGTACCAGTTAGGTAAAGACGAGGAAAGAGAATATGTGTTTAAGAACATTACTGATATGGTGATAAAGAAAACAAATGGAAGTGGTGGTTATGGCATGCTGATGGGCTGTGCCGCCGATGAAAAAGAAATTGAGGAATATAAAGCGGAGGTGATGAAGGCACCACGGGATTTTATTGCACAGCCAACGATCAGTTTATCATCTGTGCCATGTTATATGGATGGAAAGTTGAAACCAAGAAGGGTTGATCTGCGTCCTTATGCGTTGTGTGGACCGGGTGGAATTGAAATTGTTCCTGGAGGATTAACAAGGGTGGCGCTAAAAGAAGGCTCGTTGGTGGTGAATTCATCGCAGGGAGGAGGAAGTAAGGATACATGGGTATTAAGTCAATAATTTTTTATTAGAAGAAGACAAATATGCTAAGCCGTGTTGCCGATAGTTTGTATTGGATGAGCCGTTACATGGAACGCTCAGACAACATTTTAAGAATGTTAAAGATAAACTATGCCGCATCGCAGGATGATGTGCATGAATTTTCGTGGATGCCGATTTTAAAGATCTTTACTTTTTTAAAAGAAGAAGAAGCTAAGAAGATCGAATATAATACAAGGGAAGTATTGAAGTTTATGGTGATTGGGAAAGACAACCCTAATTCAGTATTAAATATTGTTACCGCTGCAAGAGAGAACGGTAGAAGTGTGCAGGACCATATCACCAAAGAAATGTGGCAATGCCTCAATGATTTTTATCACACCATGAGGGAAGAAAGCCTGGAAAAATGGTTGCAGAAAGAAGACCCGGTATCGGTGCTTGACAACCTGCTGAAAAAGGGCCTGTTGTATTTTGGAACAACGGATGTTACTATGGCAAGAGGTGAAGGAAATGCCTTTATCAACATTGGAAAGTTTTTGGAGAGAGCTGTACAAAGCACAGATATTATTGATGTAAAATTCAGCGACCTGAATTATGAAATGGATAAAGTGGCAGATACCACCTACTGGAAATATTTACTGATGTCTATCTCTGGCTATGAATTGTATTTGAAAACCTACCGTAGTGGTTTTGAATCGAGGAAAGTGGTAGAGCAGGTGGTGATGAATGATAACTTTCCCCGGTCGGTGATATTTTCACTAAACAGGCTGCAGCGATATTTTGAAAGATTGAAGAATGATGGCAATGCAGATGCTTACAAGGAAATTGATTTTATGATTGGCAGGCTAAAAAGCAACATAAGATATTCCACTGTTAATTCTATTGCTGCCGAAGGGCTGCATAATTTTTTACAGGAAACAAAAACGAGCCTTTTTCAAATTGGTGATGCACTCAGCCATAAATATTTTGCATACTCATAACTAATAACATTTAACGAACTACATGCCCCGATTTATCATACATCACGTTACCAAGTACACTTACCCTGAGCCTGTAAGGGACAGCGCCAATCAAATAATGCTCTATCCATTAAAAGATGAATACCAGAGCTTGCAAAGCCTGCGTATCGCTATCACCGGCGAACCTTCACTGGAAGTGTATAAAGATTATTATGGTAATGAGATCGGTTCTTTTATGAATGCAGCACCGCATACCGAATTGCGTATTGACTCCAATATTTCTGTTATCACCACCAAAAGAAAATGGCCGGTGGATGATGTGCCTGCCGACCAGCAATGGAGCCACCTGCAGGAGATCAGATACATGGTGCCGTTCATTGATTTTTTAAAACAGGAAAATTTTGACGCATTGGCCGAAGTGAAAGCAGTGGCTGATGCAGGGTTTTATAAAACCGTTTCTGTTTATACTGCCATGCAGCAACTGACGGATTATGTCTATAAAAATTTTCAATATATAAAAGGGATCACAAGCATAAGCACAACGCTTGATGAAATATGGAACCTGAAAGCCGGCGTGTGCCAGGATTTTGCTCACATACTTTTATCCATGCTCCGGTTACTGGGCATTCCTGCCCGGTATGTAAGTGGTTATGTTTGTCCGCATGATCATAACCTGCGTGGCGAAGGCGCTACACATGCGTGGGTGGAAGCATACCTTCCTTTCTATGGCTGGCTGGGTTTTGACCCAACAAACAATTGTATAGTAGATGACCTGCATGTCCGTTTGGCTGTTGGTAGAAATTTTACAGATGTATCTCCTGTAAGGGGAACGTATAAAGGAACAGCGAAGCAAACTTTGGAAGTGGGTGTTTCTGTTTCGTATGAAGATGGACAGGTGACAAATGAACTGGCTTCTATCTTAACGCCAAAATTAGTGGCTACCAAACTGGATGAAAAAGAAGTGGGCCAGGATAATTCTTACAGAAGGTATATGCAGATGGTGCAGCAGCAACAGTAAAGTAATGTCTTTTATTTTTTCTCTTTAACTTCCCGTTCTTAATTATACAAATGAACGGCCGCAATTACCTATCCTATATTTTAAATCCGCTGGAAATGCTGCGTACAAAAAAAGTACTGCAGGTAAATCCTACTGTAACGCCGGAAAGAAAAGAACCGGAAGAGCTCAAGATATTTGTGTATGATTACGATGGATCAAGCATAGAAGTACAAGAGTTAAAAAACGTTACGGCCTGTTTTAAATATGTAACATCTCCTAAAATAACCTGGATAAATGTTGACGGCCTCAGGAAGACGGATGTGGAAACAATTTGTAACCATTACGGCATACATAACCTGATTGTGGAAGACATTTTAAGTATTGGCCAGCGGCCAAAGATGGATGAAATAAATGGCCTTGTATTTTGCCTGCTGAACATGCTTTATTTTAATGAAAAAGAAAGCGCTGTCGAAACAGAACAGATAAGTATTATTCTCGGTAAAAATTTTATCATCAGTTTCCAGGAAGATGCATCAAGGGATGTTTTTGATCCGCTAAGGGAAAGATTAAAATTCAGTACTACTAAAGTGCGCCAGCAGGGAGCTGATTTTTTATTTTACTCACTTATTGATTTGATTGTTGACAATTATTTTGTGGTGATGGAAAAACTGGGAGAGAAAATTGAGAACCTGGAAGAAGATATTGTACGTAGCCCTAATAGCCGCAGCCTTGCCAAAATAAATATGCTGCGTAAGGAAATGATTGTATTGAAAAGAAGTATAGCGCCGGTAAGGGAAATGGTGAATGGAATTTTACGAAGCGACACAGAGCTTATTGAAGAACGTACAGAGAAATATTTTAAAGATGTGTATGACCACATTATCCAGGCAAATGACCTGGCAGAGAATTATCGGGATATGATGATGAACTTACACGACCTCTACTTAAGCAATGTAAATCTGAAGATGAACGAGGTGATGAAGGTAATGGCCGTAGTTACATGTTTACTGGCTCCAGCCACTGTTATCGGCGGTATTTTCGGTATGAACTTCGATAAGATCCCACTACTGCATAACAAATGGGGCTTCTTTATTTCGGTTGGTTTAATGCTGATAGTGCCCCTTATAATGCTGAGGATGTTTATAAGAAGAGGCTGGTTTAAGATTTAAAAAGCAATCGTTGCCATAAAAATATCATTTCCCGTTTTGTATATTCAAAATAAATACTATACTTTCATCCTAGTTTTCATAGGGTACGGATTAAAAACGAACCGGGGTTTTCACCCTGGTTCTATTTTTTTATAGCTATCATACAATTATTTTCGAATCATGATTCAAAAAAAGAAACTGGGGGTGGATGTTATACTGGATGTGTTGAAAGAAACACTGGCTGCTAATACTGAATCAGAATTTGTAAAAAGTTTATTGTTTCAATACCAGGAAAGAGGCGGATTAAGTAAGAAACAATTAGAAGGGCTGCATAATAAGGCATCGAAAATAAATACCATTTCAGAAGCAAAACTGGCAACACTGCAGGCGATCATTTTAAAAAAACATGCT
>JAZKGV010000063.1:0-10626 GCA_040385725.1 Bacteroidota bacterium
ATGGCTGAGTAATTCGCCTACTGCCTGGGAAATTGATGGCGAAATTAAAACACTGCAAAATGATTGTATAGGTGCTGGTGAAAAAGGAAACGGGCTTATCAGTTACCTGCGCTACAATACCTGGCTGGATGCAGAAACACTGGGCCCATTAATGGGAAAAAAGTATTCAGAGGAAGATATTGACGGGCTCATTGAAATGAGCAATGCAGCGAGCCGGTTTCACCTGTATGATATCGGCGCTCAACACGCCGCCCAAACGGTGGATGTAAAACATTTTACCGATACTTTTAAAATTAAAACAACATGAACCCATTATGTTTTGTGCTGATGCCATTTGGGCCTAAAACAGACAGCAACAATAAAGAAATAAACTTTGATATAGTGTATGATACTTTTATTAAGCCTGCAATAATAAAAGCTGGGCTGGAGCCCATCCGTGCAGATGAGGAAAAAACAGGCGGCTTTATACACAAGCCAATGTATGAGCGGCTGATGTTTTGCCGCTTTGCAGTAGCCGATTTAAGTTTTGCCAATGCCAATGTTTTTTATGAACTCGGCATACGCCATGCACTTCGTTCTTTTACCACCATAAGTATATTTGAACAAAACACAAAATTGCCATTTGATGCAGCGCCATTGCGTACCATGCCTTATCAATATGATAATGCTGTGGTGGATGTTGACAAGCAAATAACAGCATTGTCAGAAAAATTGAAGATCGGTAAACAGGACAGCCCGATAGGGCAGATGATAATGGATTATCAATTTCCAGACCTTGATAAACTAAAAGCCGCTTCAGATTCTTTTGCTGCAGAGTTTACTGCAGTGAAGGATAAAAGGGATGAAATAAATGATCTTGTAAAACAATGGAAAAGCACAAAGGAAAGTGATACTAAACGCAAAGCTGTTGATGATATAGTGAAACTGGAAAAGGCAGAAGAAAAATTAGCTTTTAAATACGACCTGCTGTTTTCTTTTATTGAAGCCTACAAAAGCACGGGAGCGTTTAAGGAAATTACAGTAATGCTGCAGTCATTGGTGGATGATACCTATAAAGACAATGTGTTTATAAAACAGCAGCTTGGCCTTGCTTACAACAAAATAAAGGAAAGAGATGAGGCGGAGGAAGTTTTAACCTCCATAACGGATAAGTATGGCCCGGACCCTGAAACAAACGGTTTGCTGGGTGCTGTGTATAAAGGCCTGATGGATGATAACAGTAATGATACTGACCTTGCTGCTGCTTACCGTACAAAGGCAATTGATGCATACCTGGAAGGGTTTGAAACAGATCCAAGGGATTATTACCCCGGCATAAATGCGCTTACCCTGCTATATTTTGCCAATGAGCCAGATAACCGCTTTGCAAAATTTTTGCCGGTTGTTGCTTATGCAGTTGAAAGGGAATTGCGTACAAAGGGTAAAGATTACTGGGCACAGGCTACAGCGCTTGAACTTGCTGCGCTGGCTTTAAATGAAGCAGGTGCAAAAAAATATTTAGCCAATGCCCTTACCTGCAAGCCTGAAGAGTGGATGAAACAAACCACCGCAGGCAACCTGAAAAAAATATACAACAAAGCATTACAAACAAACGATGAGCAAAGCCTGCAATGGCTTAAAGACATAACGCTTAAGCTTGACCCAAAAATTTTTAACTAAAAAAAACATACTATGAGTGAAAGGGCACAATGGAAAATGATCCATGTATTAAATACTTGCAACAGTGGCAGAATGACTGAAGCAGAACTTGCAGAACTGGGTATTGTTTGTTACACAGATACAATAGTCCAATTAGTAAATGATGGCATTGTTCATTCGGAGCAAACTCCATGGGGTCCTTCTTATTACCTGAGCAATGCGGCTGTGAATATGGTAAATAAATTTATTGTAGCAAGTGGCGAAAGGGTTAAGGGCAATATGTATATTGATCAACCCAGTTGTTTTGTAGTGATGCCCTTTAGTGAAAAATGGTCTGGTGAGGTGTATGATGAATTTATAAAACCCGCAGTGGAAGCTGCAGGGCTGCAATGTATCAGGGGTGATGAAATAGAAAGGACAGGCATACTTAATGCAAACATTTTTAAAACCATTCAGCAGGCAGGGTTTGTAATTGCAGAAATATCAGCACCAAATCCTAATGTTTATTATGAATTAGGGGTGGTGGATGCCCTTGGAAAAGAAACTTTCATACTGTTTGACCCAAAGAAAAATAAACGAAAACCCGTGCCGGCAGATAAGCAAGGGGTTCATTACACTGAGTATTCACAACAAGATTTAAAGAAGGCAAAAAAAAGCCTGTCCACCAAATTAAAAGAAAGGGTTAATTATTATAAACTTTTAAGTACTGTAAAATACTGCACCGTTACAGTATAAAGCAATAGGATAAGTGAATACTATTTCCGCAGGGGTTAAATTCTGATAACCCGGCGTGGACTTTTTAACCAAAGCCTTAATATATTTACATCCGTTTAGTTTCACAATAAAAATTAACAGGATTATGTTATTAAAAAGCTTTTTTGTTTTTGCAGGTACAGTATTACTATCCCTTACTGCAGCCGCACAGCAGCCGGCACAAGGCGCTATCGTTAACCCTGTACCACCGCCACCACAAAATTTTACTTACAAAAAACTCAGCTCTGGTTTGCAGTATGCTTTTATTGTTGATAAGCCAACTTCACCAAAACCTGAAGAAGGTGGGCAGATAAGCCTCAACATGCAATCGGTATGTCAAAACCGGATATTGTATAGTACGGCGATGCAGTTTAAAGGCAAGCCCGGTATTTATGGTGTGGCAAAGCCTGCTTATAAAGGTGATCTGATTGAAGCCATTATGCTGATGACACCTGGCGACAGCCTTGTATGTTTATTGGATGCAGATGCTTTGTTTAAAAATGCCAAGGCAAAAAAGCCGGATTTTATAAAGCCAGGTGATAAGGTGCAGTACTTTTTAAAATTGGTATCACTAAAAACAAAAGACCAGGTGATAAAGGAACAAAATGCAGCTTTTCAAAAGCAAATGAATGAGCAGATGAAAAAGCAAAAAGCTGTAGCGGCAAAACAGGCGTTGAAGGATGATAAAGCATTGAAAGCATATTTTACTAAAAATAAACTCACGCCAACAAAAACAGCCTCGGGTTTATATTATACGATCAAAGAAGAAGGCAGTGGTGAAAAGGCTATGCCAAACGATAGTATTAGTATGAACTATACCGGCACTTTACTTGATGGTACAAAGTTCGACAGTAATGAAGACACTGCTTTTCATCATGTAGCAGCATTCCAGTTTGTATTGGGGCGTGGGGCAGTGATAAGAGGATGGGATGAAGGTGTGGCTTTATTAAAACAAGGAAGCAAAGCCACTTTTTATATTCCATCAGGTATGGCGTATGGCGCACAATCAAGGCCGGGTGGGGGAGCCAACCCTAAAGGCATACCTGCTAATTCTATTTTGTTATTTGATGTGCAGTTAGTAAAAGTAACACACCCAGCACCACCGCCGCCACCGGCAGTTAAAAAGGATTCTGCTATTGCACCTGTGCCCGTAGTGCCGCAAATAGATTCAATTGCTGTACCTAAAGTGGAGGAAGCAACAAAAAAGGAGTAAAGTTTTTTTGATAAATGAAGGCCCGTTGTTCAACGGGCTTTTTTAGTTACAAGATAGATGACATAAAAACAAAATGTTTCTACACCTGTAGCAATCCCGCCTTATACAACGCATTCACCGGCTTATTATCCAGAATAATTCAAAGCCTTCAAGCCCTGTGACTTCGTAACCTCTCCAACATGTCCAGTAAAAAATATATGAGTCACATGGTTAATCACAGGACGCAGCATACATATAAGTTTCTTCATTATTACCTCCGTATTCTTCCACTTTTCTGTTAAAGTCATACAGGGAGCAATTGCTGAATGCATACATGTCTGCATCAGGGCCTGCTTCACCAAATTCCTGGAGCCTCTTTTTAAATTCACTTAAGGAATGGTTGCTGGCAGCATATACATAGGCTTCTGCTTCCTCGCTTCGATATTCATTTACCCGCTGTTTATATTCGGCAAGTGAATATTTACTGGCTGCGTACATATATGCATCAGGGCCATCTGTACCATATTCACTCACTTTGGCGTCAAATTCACTTTTGGTATTTGTTGATGAAGCATACCAGTATTTGCCACTGCCATTTCCTCCATATTCGTTTACCCGATTAGTATAAGCCTGGTGATTGGCAACATAGTCAGAAACAGTGCTGGTAACAGCCGTAGTGTCAGCATTGGGAATGTCAACAGGCTCAGGCCTGTCATCAGAGCCCCCACACGACATGACAGTTATCATAAAAAGTATTACAGGCACAAACAAGGTTTTATTAATTACAGCATTTGTCATAACATTAAATTTTTCGTTTTTAATAGTTTATTGTTCGGTTTTCATTTTACAGCACGGCTAACAAAAGTTATAAAACTGCTATCAGGTTAAGTTTGAATAATAATTAAAAGATGAGCCGCATCCATTATAGTAAAACCTGGCTTCTGTAGATTGGCCCTGCAGGTAAAAAGCGAACCCATGGTAATACCATTCATCGGGTTCTTTGGGATTACCTAAACTAATTACCTCGGTACATATTTTTTTCATTTTTGAATGTAAGCCCAGCTTACGGAGAATAAGGGCATACTCAACCAATAGCTGCCTGTTAAAAGGCGGTATGCAGAGCTTGTTCTCGTAAATTTCTTTTGCTGCATCAATATTGTTAAGCTTTGAGTGTAATAGCGCCAGTCTTTGGTAGAAGCTCCTGTCATTTGTATAAGCGACGTATTCAACTAATAAATCACGGGCTCCGTGGGCATTTCCTAATGACACAAGCAGGTCTGAATAATCAAGCAGCATCGCAGCCTCTGTATAATATAAACTGACACTATTGTTTTCGATCTTAAAAATGTAAATTGATTCGTTTTCACTAATAAACCATGATTTTGTAACTTTTTCGTTAATGAAAGAGTTGATTGGTTGTTTGTATGGAATGGCTACCATCTTTTCTGCAAGAAATTGATGAAGGGTTGCGGATACATTTCCCTGGTTTAATTCTTCCACAATTGAATAAGAAAAACTGGTGACAGGCTTGAAAATGTCATCAAAAGCTTCAAGTGCATTATCATAATCATTAACTTTCGTAAAGGCCATCGCCCTAACATAATTAATTTTAACCTGGTCGTTAGGTGCAATATCTTTTAATTCACGACACCAGTTATCACTAGTATTAATTATTTCATAAACCTCTCTTGTAAAACACTCATCTGAATTGTTTTCATTTTCATCATTTAATAACTCGATAGCTGTAAGTAAGAGATTGTACTGTATTTCCAGATCATGTTGAGGAGTGCATTTAGCCAAAGCCTTTTTATAAGCATGGAAAGCATCTTTATATTTTTTTTGCTTAAAATAAACGTGCCCTAATCCTCCTTCCGCATTTTCATCTGCTCCTTTCATTTTTGCTGCCTCTGTGAATGTTTTTTCGGCATTATTCAGTTGCACTAATGTTAATTCGCATGATCCTTTTACAATTACAGGATAATAAATGTCAGTAGCACCGGTCTGGTATCGGATAAAGGAAATTAAATATGTAATATGCTGCAGCGCTTTTTCTAATTCCCCTAAACTATATGAGAGATTGAATAACTGTACGAGGTTCATCATTTCTTCATATTTGCTTCGCTTTTTAAGTTCCTCAAATGTTGGAAGCAGTGAGTCTATTTCTTTTTCCAGTTTGTTAAAGAGCGGAAGTTTGTATGGGTCTTCTACTAATGGTTTGTATTCAATGTTAATATCACGGCAAAAAGAAAAAATTTTATTTTCAAAATCCTTCTCATTTTTAAAATCAAACTCAAGGTACCTTCTGTCAGAAAGTTCTTCAAACGCACCTTCCCATGTTGCCGGAGCCCTGTCACGTATAACAAACGGTATTATTTTTTTTCTGTTATTTAAAGCAAACTCTACTTCAAAATGAACTATTGGTTTTAAGTTGGAAACACTATTACTGGTAATAATAGGAATGAAATAATCTGATTCAATTATTTTTTTGGCTAATACTTCTGGTATTTTGTTTCCAACAGGAATTTCCTCATCCCTGTTAGTATAATCCCACACGTCTATATTCAGCTTCTTTAGCCTGTTAAATACCCGTAATACAAAATCTGTATCCTCGGAAGCAAAACTTAAAAATATCCTGGCCATACTAATTTCTTAGCAAATCTGAGATTGAGAGAGTTTTTGGTAAGTGTAAGAGTGTCGGTGTTTTTGCTACCGGGTATACTAAAACACGTTTTATCTGTGCCATAAATATTTTCCATTGGGCAGGAAAATTTTCTTTACAATACCTGAAGAATGCACCATATCTCATGGTTTTAACTCCGGCGTCCCATACAGCCGGGTTGATATTTCGAAACAATTCAGGCTTGTTAGAAAGATTGTTGCTTAAAGAACTGACAAAAACTGGATTAGCTTCTTTGTCCAATTTTACCTGTACTAAGACGTTATGAAGTTCTTGTGTATGATCTGCATCCCCTAGCCCTTCTTGCCTTAATTGGTATACTGCAGTAGCGTAGCTTGAATCAATTTTTATTATTTCATTTTCATACCATCTTTGGGGATTCGTTTGCTGATATAACTGTTGTTCAATTTCGTTGGATATTTGTTTAGATTTAGATTCTAGTATTTTTCCATCGCTTCCATTTTGATAATTGTGTCTCCAAAAATGATAATACGGAGTGCTGCTTAAATTTAAATAATTATCAACAATGCTGAATTGAATTTTACGATTTTCGTCACATATAACATACGATGCGTAATAGTCTGATTGTTCCATTCGCTCTGTCTCAAATTCCTGCCAGCCTTTTTCATTAGCAATTATATCAGGTTCACTTTCGCCTGGACCTAAAATATATTTATTATCTTTTTTGGGCAAGTATATACTTATTTCCGGGTGAACTATAAGGATATCAAGTTGGAACAACCGCAATCCAAGAAGTGTATTGAAAAATTCAGGACTATAGTTTAAAACCCTGGTGTTTCTTTCTGTCACAGCGTTATTATCCTGCAATTCTCCAAATAATGTGAAGCAGGAGTAATGTTTTGAGTTTGCATGTTTGGCAATCGGTACTAATTCCCAATCGTAAATTTTTGTCTTTACTGTTTGCCCGTTTATAATAATCGATAGCCGGTCTCCATCTGCAGCCCTGGAATTATATTTTAGTTCCATGTTGTTTACACTCAACCCTGGTGCTGGATATGCTTCACTATCAAATGCCACACCTCCTACGGCTCTCAAAAAACTTATTTTGTTTACGACATTGACTATTTTCTCTGTTCGTAACAAAGGTTTAGCTGGAGCGCTGGAAAAAGTAGCCCTGCCTAATTGTAGCCCATTCTGTGCCCATGCGCTTATCGTCAAAAGAAGCGATAATAATAGTAGTTTGAAATTTTGGAAGTGTTTCATGATTAAAAATTAATTATTAATTAATAGAAAAAGTCCAATAAGAATCTTATAAAAATTAAAATAGAAGTGGTCTGATTTCGCAGGGTTACGCAGCCTCTAATTGGTGGGATAACGAGAGAGAGACAATTAAGGATACTCTAATTTCAAAATCTTTTTTATAACAACCAAATTTTTTTGGCTGATTATTGCTTACATTCTTTATACATACCGTAAAATCCGAAGTGCAAAAGTCCTCTTCGAAGTAGCATAATCATTTGTTGGCTGTGCAAATGATTAAATACCCCCCATAGTCTAGGTTCGTGAAGATGCAAACTAAGGCAATAGGCGTTATAAAACACCTGTGTTTTATAACTGCAGCAATCCTGCTTTATACAACGTATTCACCGGTTTATTATCCCAGAATAATTCAAAGTCTTCAAGCCGTGCTGCTTCATAATCATTCTTAACATCCTGCAGGGTAAAGGTTGTGCCGGCCGTGGAAATTTTTTGAAGGAGCCTATAGAGCCAGTTTCCCTGTGGTTCATTCACTTTAATATTGATGGTTTCTTTTTTTGTTTCAAAGGTAAGAGAACACATTTCCCACGTATTGCCCTTTTTTGATTTGGAAATTTTTTCCATCATTGGCATACTGCCAAGCCAGATTATTTTAGTGTTTGATTGGTGGCTGATCAGTTCTTTTTCTTCTAAAGCTTTGGCAATAGAATCAGGCGGCACAGTTGTTTTGGGTGTTTTAAAATCAAACCATTTGTACAAAGGATGATCGAGACAGGCACCATGCATGTAGTTAAGCAAAGATTTTTTAAGCCCATAACTAAAGGTTTCATGATCGGTGCCGGTGGGGTCGGTATGTTCAATATCGTTGTTGGCAAAGCTGCCAACCGCTGCCGCTAGTTTCTGGACTTTGTATTTTTCAGGCTCCATGCCTACCGGGCTGTGTGCCGTCATGGTAAACTGGTGCCAGAAGGCACTTTGTAAAATACCAGCTTCAAACATCTGTCTCACCATTTCTAAACTGTCAATTGTTTCCTGTGCTGTTTGTGTGGGGAAGCCATACATTAGATATGCATGTACCATAATACCTGCTTCGGTAAAGTTGCGGTTTACTCTTGCCACTTGAGACACCGTAATTCCTTTGTCGATCAGTTGCAGCAGCCTGTCGCTGGCAACTTCCAATCCGCCACTTACACCAATACAGCCACTTGCTTTTAATAGTAAACACAGATCCCTTGTAAAGCTTTTTTCAAAACGGATGTTTGTCCACCAGCTTACGGTGAGTTTACGTTTGATAATTTCCATTGCCAGCGACCGCATAAGTGCAGGTGGTGCTGCCTCATCTACAAAGTGAAAACCTGTTTGCCCTGTTTGTGCAATCTGTTCTTCCATCCTGTCGCACAGGATGGAAGCGGTAAGCGGCTCGTAATTTTTAATATAGTCAAGAGAAATATCACAGAAGGTACACTTACCCCAATAGCAGCCATGCGCCATTGTTAGTTTGTTCCAGCGTCCATCGCTCCACAGGCTGTGCATGGGATTGATTATCTCGATGGCAGAAATATATCTGTCTAAATAAAAATCGCTGTAATCTGGTGTGCCCACTTGACCCTGGCGGTAATCGGTGCAGGCTGCGTTGTTCATGTAAACTATTTTTCCATCCTGCAATGTAAAAGTGCGTTTCAATTCATCCAGTGTTTTGTTGCCCTGTATATAATGCAAAAGGTTTTCTAACGGGGCTTCGCCATCATCTAATGTAATAAAGTCAACAAATTCAAATGCCCTTGTATCAGTTAAGGAACGAAGTTCTGTATTGGGAAAACCTCCACCCATCACCACTTTGGCTGATGGATAATTTTGTTTTATCCATTGTCCACATCTTAATCCTGCATATAAATTACCGGGAAAGGGAATTGATAAAGCCACCAGCTTAGGTTGTACATTTTGTACATGCTGCTGCAATAATTCAATCAAAATAGAATCAATGTATGTGTAGCCGTTATGCAATGATTTATATAACTCATCAAAACTATTGGCACTGCGGCCCAGTTTTTCTGCATAGCGGCTAAAGCCAAAATGTTCATCAATACATTCCTTTATCACATCGCTTATATCTTCCAGGTACATGGTGGCAAGGTGCTTGGCTTTGTCTTGTGTACCCATGCTGCCAAATGCCCATTGCAGGTCTTCGGCCTGTGCAAAGCGGCTGGCTTCTGGTAAAAAACCTCTTTTACAAATTTGATGTGCCAATGTAGGGTTTTTGCCCTGCAAAAAAAGTATCACTGCATCAATGGTATTGAAGTAGCTTTCTTTTAATGCAATAATGCGCTTTGCATTTGCCGACACTTCCGAATCGTTCAAGGCTTCGGAAGTTTTATTTTCAATGGCAGTAAATAGATTGAGTAAACCTTTTTTTGAAAATAGTTGCACTGTTACCTCTATACCCAAATCACATTGAAAGGCATTAATTTTTTTAGTATTGAGAAAGCCTTTTAAATAAGCCGTAGCAGGGTAGGGCGTATTCAGTTGTGTAAAGGGAGGTGTTATGAGTAAAACGTCTGCAGCCATGAGGGCGAAGGTAAAATATTTAAGGGCTTATAAATAAAAAAATGCCGGAATGTAATAAACACATTCCCGTGTTGTTTACAATATGCCACCAATTAAAGAGTTGTAAAAATGGGTTGTTATTTTTTTAACTTGCCTGCTTTATTGTACATGTCATTAAATATCCACAAATAAAAATTAAATACTATCCACAACAAAATCATCAACGCAACACTGCCAGCTGTTCTTAATGCAGCACTCTTGTAATGGATATATTTTGCCAGCGGTTTAAAGATCAATCCAATAATGAAAAGTATTAAAGCAGTTACAATTGTTTTTACAGTAAATTCATACTCTGCAGTAATTTTCAAGCCCCAGAATTTGTAGATAAAATAAATTAACGGAGTACCAATAAGCAAGATGATAATTGCCATTACTACTTTTGCAACAGTGCTTATCTTTAGGACTTTAAATGGCTTCTTCCTGGCAGCCTTCAGTAAGGGCTCAATTTTTTTTGCCTCCACTGGCGTATCCATGTAATTTTTTATTTGCAAAAAATTCCAGCTCTCTCCTGTAGAAAGATTGCTGCCTTTTGTTTCCAGTTCGT
>JAZKGV010000064.1:0-8254 GCA_040385725.1 Bacteroidota bacterium
TCTACTAAAGGAGTGTTACCAACCAAATCTAATATTCCTGCCATGAGATTATTTTTAAACTTTAATTCAGCATTTATTCACAAATATAAACCGGGCTGTTCTACCGATGAATATTTCCATAAATATAACATACCTTGACTTTGCTGGAATGCCTCCTGGATAATTTTACGCATTTCAAAAACAGCAGCGTCCAATTCTAACTACAATGATGGCAGGCACTATTTTAAAACTCCTCCACAGCCTTCCTCTGATCAAAAAAACATTAGTCCATCAAATTAGTAGGGTTTTATTTGGTAATCCAGATAAATGTTTTCATCTTAGTGCGGTTTTAGTATTAGATGGATGAAAAAAGTTATTTTGTACAAGTGTGCGACGCCACTGAAGTTGCACAAAGAGATACAGCCCGGTTCATAAAAACAATAATACCCAATCATAAATTAAATAATAAAAGACATGGCTTCAGAAATTAAACAGAAAAAAACGGCTTTAGGTGATGTGGCAGCAAGACAGCTCGCCATTGCCACCCGTACAGTGCCGCAATTGCAGAAAATTACACCGAGATGGCTTACGCACCTGATGAACTGGATACCGGTTGAATCTGGTGTGTATCGTCTTAACAAAGTAAAAGATGCAGATAATGTAGAAGTTGATTGCTCTGCAAGAGATGAAAGGGCGCTGCCACAAACGTTTGTTGACTATGAGGAGAAAGGAAGGGAATATAATTTAAGTGCTGTGAATACAGTGGTGGACATTCATACCCGTGTGAGTGATCTGTACAGCAAGCCTTATAACCAGATCAGTGAGCAGTTGCGTTTAACGATCGAGATCATTAAAGAAAGACAGGAAAGCGAACTGATCAATAATAAAGATTATGGCCTGTTAAGCAGTGTAGTGCCATCACAAATAATTAAAACAAGAACAGGATCTCCTACACCTGATGACCTGGATGAACTCATCACAAAAGTGTGGAAAGAGCCGGGTTTCTTTTTGTTACATCCATTGGCCATTGCTGCTTTTGGAAGAGAATGTACAAGAAGAGGTGTTCCTCCGCCAACCATTTCTTTATTTGGTTCACAATTTTTGACATGGCGTGGTATTCCATTGATACCTTCTGATAAAGTGCCTATCGTAAATAATAAAACAAAAGTTATTTTATTACGCACCGGCGAAAGCAGGCAGGGCGTTGTGGGTTTGTACCAACCCGGTTTACCAGGAGAACAATCTCCCGGTTTATCAGTACGCTTTATGGGTATTAATGAAAAAGCGATCGCTTCTTATTTAGTTTCATTGTATTGCTCACTGGCTGTATTGGTTGATGATGCAATTGCCGTATTGGAAGATGTAGAAATAAATAATTACCATGAGTACAAGTACAAATAATGGTTTGCCTGATGTTGAGTTGATCACTCAACTGGCCAACCAGTTTTTTAAAGCCCCGCCGGGTAAGGCAGGCGTTATTCCTGATGTGCCACAACCATTGCCTACACAGGGTTTTAACCCGGCCTACCAAAGCTACCTGGTGAATGCGCCGGTAACAAAAACAGGTTTTCCTGATCCTCATATTGCTGCCCCGAAAGCTTTCGGGATTGCTGCACCGTCAGTGGGTGGCGCAGGCATATCTCCCACTTCATCTTTGCAAAATGTAAATCATCTTGATCTGAAAAGTGGTGATACTAACAGTGACGCCAAGCCGTTTGGCGGCATTGACCTGGTACCATCATCTGTTGGAGGTGTAAATCCAAATGATAATTTTGGCAGCAGCAATTATTTTGAAACAAAAAACACGGAGCCGAAAATAAACAGCAATGATTATGTCGGCACAGGCAAAGTGCCTCAATCTGTAGCCGGCAGTGGCAAAAGCCCGGATGCGCCACACCAGTACACAGATTTTGACATCAATGATCCGCAAACAAGTTTGCCTGATCCGCATTTTACAGATGGAAAGGTTCCGAAGTCTGTGGCAGGTAGCGGAAGACAGCCATCTTTACAACAGCAACCAAATGGGTTGGGTACATCTTCTTCTAAAAAGGAAGAACTCCCTTATTCAAATGACAACACATTTGAAACAGGCTTGCAGGAAGCATTATCAATCCTGAATTCTTTTGTAAGCACACCACAGTTGCCAACAGCAATGGATGGAGGCTCGTCATTTTATTTTTTGCCGAAAGTGATGCCCTTTCAACAAAATTTTGGAAATAATCCTTTTACGTCTGATGCACTGCTTGCACAAAAAGCACAATCAGGTATATCAGCACCATTTGATGTGAACCTGGTAAGAAAGGATTTTCCAATTTTAAATGAAAGGGTGAATGGCAGGCAATTGATCTGGTTTGATAATGCAGCCACCACACAAAAACCACAACAGGTAATTGACAGGGTGAGTTATTTTTATGAGCATGAGAACAGCAATATACACCGTGCCGCTCATGAACTGGCTGCAAGGGCAACAGATGCTTACGAAAAGGCAAGGGAAAGCGTAAGACAGTTTATCAATGCCGGTTCTGTAAATGAAATTGTTTTTGTGAGAGGCACAACCGAAGCGATAAACCTTGTGGCAAAAAGCTGGGGAGAACAAAACCTGAATACCGGTGATGAAATTATTTTAAGTCACCTGGAGCATCATGCTAACATCGTTCCCTGGCAACAGTTAGCTGCTAAAAAGAATTTGAAAATAAAAGTGATACCTGTTGATGATGACGGACAGGTTATTTTAGATGAATTTGCAAAACTACTGGGACCAAAAGTAAAACTGGTTTCCTTTACACAGGTATCTAATGCATTGGGTACAGTTACACCTGCAAAACAAATGATTGAAATGGCGCACGCCTCAGGTGCAAAAGTTTTGCTGGATGGCGCTCAATCCGTTTCTCATATGAGGGTTGATATGCAGCAATTAAATCCAGACTGGTTTGTTTTTTCCGGACACAAAATTTTCGGACCAACAGGCATTGGTGTTGTGTATGGCAAAGAAGACCTGCTGAATGCAACACAACCATGGCAGGGCGGCGGTAATATGATAAAGGATGTAACATTTGAACATACCAGCTTTCATGATGCACCGGGAAGATTTGAAGCAGGCACTGGTAATATTGCTGATGCGGTTGGATTAGGCGCCGCATTGGATTATGTGAGCAAGCTCGGCATTGATAATATTGGCCACTACGAACATTTTTTACTGGAGTATGTAACAAGATTATTGAAACAAGTACCTGGTATACGTTTGATTGGCACAGCTACTGACAAAGCAAGTGTATTATCATTTGTATTGGATGGCTATAAAACAGAAGACGTGGGTGCTGCATTAAATGAAGAAGGAATTGCAGTACGTTCAGGACATCACTGTGCACAACCTATCTTACGCAGGTTTGGTGTAGAGCAAACTGTGAGGCCATCACTGGCGTTTTATAATACCTGTGCAGAGGTTGATAAACTTTATACAACATTGCTAAGGCTGAAAGGAAAATAATTTTCTTTCTGATAAAATGATAAGGCCATCCGTGTGATGGCTTTTTTAATGGCGCTTTCATTCAACAATGCATCACTAACTTTGTTTGTAACCATAGTGTAAAATTTAAGAACACCCGATGAAGAGAATTTTCATTTTAAAATGTGCAGTTTGTTTGTTGTTGGCGGGCAACCAACTTTTTTCACAGCCAGCATCAAGACAAATAAAACTGGTAACATCGTGGCAGGCAAAGCTGTTAAGAAGTGACAGCAATGATATACGGTTTACTTTTGAATGGGCGACTGAAAAAGGAAAGCCGGTTTGGTACATCCGCAATGCGGTAGAAAAAATAAGGGTTGACAACATTCTAAAAAAAGTAGATTCCCTTATTGTACAAATGCCTGTGTTTGAATCGCAATTCAGGATAAAAAAAACCGGCAACAGAATTGAAGGGCTATGGATAAAAGGTGGCGCATTAAAAACTACGGTGCTGCCTTTTGTCGCGGTGGTGAGCAACAAAAGATTTCTATCAACCAAAAAGCCGGTTTACAATATCAGTGGCAGCTGGGCTGTAAATTTTTCCAGCAATAAAAAGAATGAATTATCTATTGGCGAGTTTTTACAAAAGGGCAATAAACTAACTGGTACTTTTTTAAATGCAAGTGGCGATTACCGCTATCTTGAAGGCATTGTAAATAATGATTCATTATTCCTTTCCGGTTTTGATGGTGCTCATGCTTTTTTGTTTACGGCAAAAATCAAAAGCGATAAAGAGATCACTGACGGCATATTTTATTCCGGCGCCACTTACAAAGAACAGTGGACAGCCATAAAAGATGCAACTGCAAAAGTGCCACAGGAATCAGTAGCTATGTTTGTAAAGCCAGGAGAAGAAAACCTGCACTTTACTTTTAAGAACCTGGAAGGGCAACCGGTTTCCATCAATGATGAAAAGTTTAAAAACAAAGTAGTAGTGATACAACTGATGGGAAGCTGGTGCCCCAACTGCATGGATGAAACAGTCTTTTTAAGTGAATATTACAAGAGCAACAGGCAACGTGGCGTGGAAGTGATCGCACTGGCTTATGAATACAGTACTAATTGGGAAAGAAGTATAAAGAGCCTGCAAAAATTTCAACAGCGCTATAATGTACAGTACACAATTTTGAATACCGAAGTAACTGTAACAGATTCGTTGCGTACAGAAAAAACTTTGCCGGAAGTAACACCGATAAAATTTTTTCCTTCCTCCATCATAATTGATAAAAAAGGAAAGATCAGGAAACTGGATACGGGCTTTAATGGGCCTGCCACAGGGCAACATTACTTACTTTACAAAAAAGAATTTGAAGAAACGATTGATAGTCTTTTGAAAGAATTATAAATTGCACTAAGTTGACTTCGTAGCTCAGTTGGTAGAGCAACTGACTCTTAATCAGTGGGCCGAGAGTTCGAGCCTCTCCGAGGTCACAAAGCAGCATTACATGCTGCTCTTATTTTATCCTATCATTTGCGTTTATCAAAAAAATAAATCATCATTCCAACTCCTAAAATTCCGATACCCATACAACTTTCAACAGGCCTGTCAACAAAAGTAAATATCAACACCCCGGCATTAAATACCAAAAAAATAATTTGCAGTAAAGGTTTTAAAGGGCTTTTAAAAACAGCTTCTTTCTTTTTTAAAAACAAGCTTGTCGCTACCGTTAGTGAAGCCATCAGTTGCAACACAAACCCTGCATACAACAATACCTTTTCAAATGAACCACTCAATGCAAGAATGATTGAAAGCAATACATGCAGCCAGATTGCCCTTACCGGTATCTGATGTTCATTTCGTTTTGCCAATGGTTTCCATAAACGGTATTCATTTGCCATTGCATAAGTTACCCTTGGGCCAACCCACAAATAAGAACTGATGGTGGCTATTAACTGAACAGCAATAAAAACACTCACCCATTTACCACCAGCGCTACCCAGCAAATTATTAAATGCAATAAAACTAACTTCTTCCTTATCCTGCATATCGGTAACAGTTGCATTTTTTAATAAAGCAAATTGAAACAACACATACACAACGGCAACAAATAAAGTACTGCCAATTAAAGCAAGTGGTAAATTCTTTCGTGGTTCATCTATTTCCTCTGCCACATAAGCAGCCGCATTCCAGCCGGTGTAAGCAAAGAATACATACACCATTGATACGGCAAAACCAGGGTTCAGAAGTTCTTGCTTCCAGCTTCCATCAAACTGTAATGCATTTCCTGTATTACTGTCAACAAAAAATCCGAGGAAGATCAATACAACAATGAAAATCACTTTAACGAAGGTTGAAATATTTTGAAACCGGCTGCTGTGGCGAATAGTAAAACTCTGCATCAAACCAATTAATACAATTACTGAAATAGCAAGCCATTTATTATCGTTAAGGCCAAAGGGCGAAAGATATTTTGTAAACGCCATTGCCGCCAATGCAACAGGTGCAGAAAAACCAACTGTCAATCCTGCCCATGCAGAAAGATAACCCAGCAAAGGATGAAACACCCTTGATAAATAAATGTAATCGCCGCCGGATTCTTTGTAGTGCGTTCCCAGCTCTGCATAAGCAAATGCTCCAAATAATGCCAGCAAACCACCAGCTACCCAAAGGATAAGGATTGTCCAGCTATTTTGAACAGCAGATAGCTGAAACCCGAGGCTGGTAAATACACCGGTGCCAATCATGTTGGCAACAACAATGGAAGAAGCAGTAACAAGCCCGATTTTCTTTTTCAAAAAAATTGATTTGGTAATGCCTAAAATTAAGAAAGGCCGTTCTTTTGAGAACAGCCTTTCAAATATTGATAGTAAAACTATTAGATCCTGAAGTGAGCAAAAGCTTTGTTAGCTTCAGCCATACGGTGTGTATCTTCTTTCTTTTTGAAAGATGCACCTTCACCTTTACTTGCTGCTACTATTTCGTTAGCCAGTTTTTCTGCCATGCTCTTACCATTCCTTTCACGGCTGTAGCGAACCATCCATTTAATACTTAAAGAAACTTTCCTGTCGGCACGAACCTCAGCAGGAATCTGGAAAGTAGCACCACCAATACGGCGGCTTCTTACTTCCACACCAGGCGTAATGTTAGCCAGGGCTTTTTTCCAGATTTCATAACCATTTTCGTTGGTTATTTTACCTACCCTGTCAAGAGCATCATAAAAAATGATATAAGCACCACTTTTTTTCCCAGCCCACATTAAATTATTTACAAACCTTGTAACAAGTTTATCATTAAACTTAGGATCTGGTGCTAAGGGTATCTTTTTCGGTTGTGATTTACGCATTGTTTAATTTTGATTTTAGGCTGAATTTCTTCAAGTATTAAAACTTTACTCAACCGTTTTTAAATTAGTGAACTATTATTTTTTAGCTTTTTCTTTCTTAGTACCGTATTTACTGCGGCTCTTCTTACGGTCTTTTACACCAGCAGTATCAAGGCTGCCACGTACGATATGATAACGTACACCTGGCAGATCTTTTACCCTTCCACCACGGATCAACACTATAGAGTGCTCCTGCAGATTATGGCCTTCACCCGGTATATAGGCAATCACCTCAATTTTATTGGTTAAACGCACTTTGGCAACTTTACGCAAAGCCGAGTTTGGTTTTTTAGGGGTAGTTGTGTACACCCTTGTACATACACCACGGCGCTGTGGACAAGCGTCCAAAGCCCTTGATTTGCTCTTTGCGGTGATGATTGTCCTTCCTTTTCTTACTAACTGTTGTATTGTAGGCATTACTGACCTTTTTAATTTTGGACGGCGAAGGTATGTATTCTCATTTAAAAATGAAACATTAAAAAGGATTTTTTTCTGACTTTGTTGATAAAATGAGGGATAAATTAACCCCGGGGCTTAAATCCGCCTAATTAAAAAGCGGCCTCCCCTCTTGGGAAGACCGCATAACCTGTCAAACCAGCATCGACTGCCAGTATTTTTTACCTGAAAAACAGCTTTTGGGCTAATTCAAGGTTATCAGTGAGGTCAGTGATCCTTATAATGTAAATACCGGTACCAGTTTCCTTTGGCCGGGGTAGCAAAAGCCTTTTGCCTATCCCGGCATTATATGTAAACTCCTTCAATACATGGCTGGCCAGGGTTACCAACTTAATATTATAGCGGTGTGCTTTTTTAAACTCTATAGTTACAATGTCCTGCACCGGGTTGGGGTATATATTGGCCAGTGCTGGTTCTTTTAGCCTGCTTAAACTAACTACGTTACTGTAAACAACAGTATTATTATACCGCACCATTTTCAGGCGGTAATAGTTAAATAGCGGATCTGGTTGTGCATCTGTAAAAGAGTACGTTGCATCCACAGGCGGATCAACACCCACATTTACCACCCCAATTTGCCTGAAACCACTATTGTATTTCCTTTCCACCACAAAACGTTTTATATCTGAACCTGCCTCCACTTTCCAATTAAGTATTGCATTGCTTTCATTATAATGTCCCGAAAATTCTTTCAGGGTTACAGGTAAATACTGATAACAGGACCCATCAAGCCGGTAATAATAAGTACGCTTTATACAGCCATTGTTGATATTGATGTGGCACACATATAAGCCTGTATCCTCCGGCACCACGTAAGGCAGGAAAATACTGCTGGTACTGTCAAGAAATGTACTGTCAGTTCCCTGCACTGTATGCTTCTTGTACCAGGCATAAGTAGAAGTGTAAATATTATCAACACTTAGTGTGGTACTTATCTGGAAACAATTATAATCGTTGGAGATACCATTGTTGGCTAATGGAAGTACACTTG
>JAZKGV010000065.1:0-13907 GCA_040385725.1 Bacteroidota bacterium
TCACCTCTTCCCATTCCGAACAGAGAAGTTAAGCCCCTTATGGCCGATGGTACTGGTATTCCAACTGGGAGAGTAGGTAGTTGCCATATTCATTTAAGCCCCCCGATTTATCGGGGGGCTTTTTTATTGCCTGATAATTTTTGAATCGTTACAAATTCGCAGATTTAGAAAAATAATAATGCCATGGAGTTTAAAAAATTGATTTTGGTAAATGCGTTGCTACGCTAAGATAGGAGTTGACTAAAGATATTCTGTATAAGTGTGCGACGCCAATGAAGCGTAATAGTAATTCTTAGTTTGGCCCCAAAATTTTCTTGTGTTCTGAAAGAAGGAGCTCTTTTAGATGCTGGTACATGACCTGGGGCATGGTGGTGCATCTTTTGAACTCTGCAGGATTGTTGTGATGCTGGCCGAGTTCAGTGGCTAACTGTTTTATTTTTTCGGGAGTGGAGAGTGGCTCATCGGAGGCGGCTACCCGTAAATCTCTGAGGCGCTGCCGTTGGGCTTTTATACGGCGGATAATTTGTGCCCGTTCTTCCTGCTGGTATTGTTTGATAACATCTGGATGGAGATACTGTTGTACGATCTGTACGAACACGTTGTTCTCTTTGAAAAACTGCGGCAGGTAAATATTTTTATTGCCTTCATAACTCTGCTGATCAAAATCTATAGCCCGGATTCGAAATTGTATATCGTCGAAATCCTGTGTAATGTCGAAAATAAAATTATAACTACGCATGTCGCCAAGCAGCCTGGTGAAACAGCGTTCATTAAATTTTACAAACTCCTTGGCTATTTTTTTTATGTTGAATTCGGGACGATTGAGATAGTTGCTGATAAACATATCGCCGGGAATGCCTGAAATATGCTCTTCTGCCAATGTGTTGTCATCTACCAAAAAATTTATCCAGTAAGGACTGAGGAGGTGTTCTAATTCCATCCCAAATATTCTTGAAGAATCGGCTACTTTTATATAGAAGTAATCATATACCTCATTGTAGTTATTTACTATTTTAATGCGGAAGGGTTTTGAATTACCGAACAGGCAATAGTCAATGCGTTCAATGTGCAGGTGTTCTTCAGCCTGAGTGGGGCCACTGGATTTTAATAAGGAATAAACCCGTTTAAGTGCTGCATGTATTTCGTCGGCCATAACGGGGTTGTAAAAAACAGTTTCCCAATAGGTATCATTTCCTTCGTTATCTTTTACTGGTATGCTGGACTCGAAATGCCTGAGTGTATCGTAAGAAACAGGCAAATGAATTTCCCTTCCGTATCGCTTTAAATATTTTTTAAAAGGTTTACTAACGGTGAACGGCAGTTTTTTTTTACTGATATGGTCGTTTGGTTTTTGCCCCATTGTTACATATCATGTGAAGTCTTCTTAAACTTTTTCCACCATTTGCTTTTTTTTATTGCTTCGCTGGCATCTGTTTTACTTTTCATTTGTGCATCTACCACCGCTATAAGCACCATGTTGAAGATTGAACGGATGGAACTTCCCAGTTGTAATACATGAACTGGTTTTTTAAGGCCAAGTAAAATGGGCCCGATAGCATCAAAACCACTTACTTCCTGTAATAAGTTGTAGGCAATATTGCCTGCTGCCAGGTTAGGGAATATAAGTGTGTTAACTTCTCCATTGAGCAACTCTGTAAATGGATAGTTGTCTTTTAATATTTCTTTATTAAAGGCCATGATGCCTTGTACTTCGCCATCGCAAACTAATGTAGGATCTTTTTGTTTTACAATTTCCCTGGCATGGCGTACCAATTTTGCTTCTTCACCATCACTGCTGCCGAAGTTGCTGTAACTAAGCATTGCAATACGGGGTGTGATATTAAAATGTCTTATTTCTTTTGCTACTAATAAAGTAATTTCTGCCAACTCTTCTGCTGTTGGATTAAAGTTTATAGTAGTATCTGCAAGAAATAAAGGCCCACGCTTGGTAAAAATAATATACATGCCTGCAATTTTCTTCACGCCATCTTCGGTGCCGATTGTTTGTATTGCCGGTCTTATGGTATCAGCATAATTTTTTGAAAGGCCACTGATCATACAATCCGCTTCGCCGGTTTCAACCATCATACAGCCAAAGTAATTGCGGTCCTTCATTATTTTGTAACTCTCATGTTTATTGATACCTCTTCGCTGACGGGTGGTATAAAACTGGTCGGCGAACTTTTCCCTCACCTCATCGTGTTCATCGTCTTTAGGATTAATGAGGGGCATATCTTCAATATCAATACCATTAGCTGCAGCAATTTTTCGTATCCTCTTTTCATCACCTAACAAGATGGGATACCCCACGCCTTCTTCCTGTACCAATTGGGCAACTTTTAAAACCTTGGCATTTTCTGCATCTGCAAATACAACCCTTTTTGGGTCTTTTCTGGCTTTGCTGCCAATTACCCTGCTCAACTGGTTGTCTAATCCAAGCCTTTTATTCAACGCCACTTCATAAGCATCCCAATCTGTAATGGGATACTTAGCAACGCCACTTTCCATAGCTGCTTTTGCTACTGCAGGTGCTACTGTTGCCAGCAATCTTGGATCAAGCGGTTTAGGAATAATATAAGTAGGACTAAAGACAATTGTTTTTTCATTGTAAGCAAGGTTTACAATATCCGGAACAGGCTCACGGGTAAGTGCAGCCAAAGCCTTTACTGCTGCCAGTTTCATCGCTTCATTAATAGTAGTGGCCCTTACATCTAATGCGCCACGAAAAATATAAGGGAAGCCCAACACGTTGTTCACCTGGTTAGGATAATCACTGCGGCCTGTTGCCATAATGATATCCTTACGGGTTGCAACAGCCGCTTCGTAACTAATTTCAGGATCAGGATTAGCCATTGCAAAAACGATTGGGTTTTTAGCCATGCTCTTTACCATCTCCGGACTTACAACATTACCGCTGCTTAAACCAATGAAAACATCTGAATCTTTCATTGCCTCAACTAAACTATAGTCTTTATACTTAGCGTCAATACAAAAATCAAGTTTTACGTCTTCCACATCAGGGCGCCCTTTATATAAAATACCCTTCCTGTCAAACACCATAAAGTTGTCCTGGCTGGCACCCAATGAAACATATAATTTCATGCAAGCCATTGCTGCTGCACCAGCACCATTCACAACAAATTTTACTTTTTCAATTTTTTTCTTCTGTAGCTCTAAAGCATTCAATAAAGCCGCCGCAGAAATAATAGCAGTGCCATGTTGGTCATCATGCATCACAGGTATCTTCAGTTCCTGTTTCAACCTTTGTTCTATGTAAAAGCACTCCGGTGCTTTAATATCCTCTAAGTTGATCCCGCCAAAAGTTGGTTCCAGCGATTTTACAATCTGTACAAATTTTTCAGGGTCGGTTTCATTTATCTCAATATCGAATACATCAATATCTGCAAAAATCTTAAACAACACGCCCTTGCCTTCCATTACCGGCTTGCCTGCTTCCGGCCCGATATTGCCAAGGCCAAGCACTGCAGTACCGTTACTTATCACACCAACTAAATTTCCTTTAGCGGTGTATTTATATACTTCTTCCACATTGGCTGCGATCTCTAAGCAGGGCTCTGCCACGCCGGGAGAATATGCTAATGACAAGTCACGTTGTGTTTTTGCTTCTTTGGTAGGCACCACTTCAATTTTACCCGGCCTTCCTTTTGAATGGTATTCAAGTGCCTGTTGTTTTCTTAAATCTTTCGACATAAATATTCTGCTTGTGTTGTAGTCATTTTTGATACCGGTTGATGAATCATCCTTACACTTTATCAGGATAGACTGTCGCACCCTTGTACATTACATTACGCAGTAAAAAAGACTGAATAATTTTTTAAGAATGGGGCATTGTCATCAGGATTTAATTCTCACCTGTAAAGTGGTGCAATGTACAAAAATCATTACCAAACAAACTCTTTTACATTTGCCATTTATCAACCAGTAAAACCATTATTTTAATTCTCATTTTAAGTATCAATAATCTTGTTAAGTTTGAAGTTTCAATTTGGTATATGAGAACAAAACTATTTCTTCATTTCATTGCAATTTTATTTTCAACCACACTCACAGCCCAGGCAGACGATTCGTCCATTATAAAAAAAATAGTGGATGATGTAATGATAAATGCCAAAGCGTATGAGAACCTTCGTTACATCTGTAAAAAAATTGGCCCACGCCTCAGCGGTTCAGCCAATGCACAAAAAGCAGTGGATGCAACAGCCAGGATGCTGAAAGAAGCAGGCGCTGATACCGTTTATCTGCAGCCCTGCATGGTGCCGCATTGGATAAGAGGCGCAAAAGAAACTGGCCATATACAATTGTCAACCGGTAAAAAATATAACCTGGATTTATGTGCTTTAGGTAATTCTGTTGGTACAGGAAAAAAGGGGATCACTGCCGGCGTTGTTGAAGTAATGAGCATGAAGGAACTGGATCAATTGGGAGCAGCAGTTCTTAAAGGAAAAATTGTGTTCATCAATTTTGTTATGGATCCAACCAATATTAATGTATTCCACTCTTATGGAAAAAGTGGCATTGGAAGGTGGGGCGCTCCAACAATTGCTGCAAAATATGGAGCAGTTGCTGTTATGGTTCGTTCAATGGCCATCAATCCTGATGACCATCCTCACACTGGTGTTACAGTTTACAACGATTCGTTTCCCAAAATACCTGCAGTTGCCATCAGTACTAATAACGCTGACTGGCTGAGCAGGCAATTAAAAATGAAAATGCAGTTCCCGGCATTTATTCAAACCAATTGTATGATGCTGACTGATGCTCCTTCTTTTAATGTAGTGGGAGAAATAAAAGGAACTGAATTTCCTAATGAAATTATTACTGTTGGCGGGCATTTGGATAGTTGGGACCTGGCAGAAGGCGCACACGATGATGGTGCTGGTTGTGTACAAAGCATTGAAGTGATAAGGACATTAAAGGCAAGTAATATAAAACCAAAGAGAACTATCCGTGCAGTGATGTTTATGAATGAAGAAAATGGAGGTAATGGCGGAAAGAAATATGCTGAGCTGGCTGAAATCAATAAGGAAAAACATGTATTTGCATTGGAAAGTGATGGAGGTGGTTTTTCTCCACGTGGTTTTATTTTTGATAACGCTGATGCTCAATTTGAAAAAATAAATACGTGGAAAAACTTATTCTATAATTATGGGGTGCATGATTTTACAAAAGAAGGCAGCGGTGCCGATATAGACCATCTAAAAAAACTGGGACCAGTATTATGCGGCTTATTGCCAGACACACAACGCTACTTTGATATTCACCATGCCGAAACAGATGTATTTGAAAGTGTAAGCAGGAGGGAATTGCTTTTAGGGGCAGCGAATATGGCGGCGCTTATTTATTTAGTAGATAAATATGGGTTATAAATATCATGCAGCTACTCTTTGCAAAATTACTTTGCAGGGTATAGCTGATGTAACTTTTATCATGTGGGTCTTATGAAGCGGAATAGTAAAATAATCACCCGGAACCAGGTTGTTTACTTCATCACCCACAATAATATTGCATGTTCCTTCTACTATGAGAAATTTTTCAAATTCATTATCATGAACCTCCTGGGGTGCATAATCTTTCAGCCAAACAATGGCAGTAAGTGCCTGTGGGGTGTAGCCAATAATTTTTGCATAGATCTCCTGGTTATTCCAGGGCACCATATCACTTCGGTTCAACCATTCATCGTAATCATTAATGGAAGATCTTTCATTTAAAAAAGGAGGGTGGCTTACTGGTTCACCATTTTTCATTCTTTCGGAATAATCAATAGTAGCCAGTAAAAATGGTTTTACTATTGGGTCTGGTACAATAGCATGCGCCAGAGCGTAGGTTTCCAATGCTTCAGCAATCGCCTCTATCTCCATGCGTACTGCATCATAGGTAGCCGCCATCAGCTCCACTTCTTGTGATTCCAAAGGGCTGCTGTGCCCAAGAACATATTGTTCAAGGATACCAGACCCGATATATTCTTCAATTTTCATTACATTCTTTGGCAATACTATTCTTTACTGCCAGCTCATATTTTTTAACTGTGTAAAAAGAGGTCAAAGATAAGTTTTAGAGCGGCAGCCTGAAAAGATTGCCTTTTTTATCATTATAGCCGTATCATATACGGTATTATCATGCATTGGGTTCTTGTAATTTTTGTTAATCAACGTGACGGGACTGATTGTGAACACTATCTGTAATTACTGCTGTTGATTGCAATAAGATAATAGTTGAGTATTTATTCACTTATAAATATGGATTATAATTATCTTGTGAAAAAAACTGACTATGGCAGATATACAACCTTTATCACCCACTCCTTTAAAAAAGGCAAGCGGTTTTAAGAAGTTTTTGAGATGGTTGGTATTTATTTGTGTTGTGATATTTGTAGTATGGATCTGGTGGCATTATTATAATGTTTTTGGTGAAGGGGTTAAATCAGGCGAACTGAATTATGTGGTAAAGAAGGGTAATGTTTTTAAAACTTTTGAAGGCAAACTGATACAAAGCGGTATCCGTTCTAAAGCTGCCGGTTCTATTCAGTCTTATGAATTTGAATTTTCAATAGAAAGCGACAGTATTGCGAATTTCCTGATGAATAATAGTGGAAATTATTTTGATTTGCATTATAAGGAATACAGGGGTGCTATCCCATGGAGAGGATATAGTGTGTTTGTAGTAGATAAAATAATTTCTATGAAGCCAATGGAACGGTAATAACCAGTTTAGGCTTTTAATAAAAATATCACCGGCTTTTTATGAAAGTCGGTTTTTTCTTTCTGCCACTCAGCTACTGTTTTTGTTTTTACAAATTCATTGGTGCCTGTTAGTTCAGATGCGATGCAGATCTTTGTAGATGCTTTGCAGGTTTTCAATAAGGTTTCAATTAACTGGTTGTTGCGGTAGGGAGTTTCAATGAATATTTGTGTGCTGTTCTTTTTTTGAGAAGCGATTTCCAGGTCCTTTATTGCTTTTACTTTTTCAATATTATCAATAGGCAGGTAACCAACAAACTCAAAATGCTGTCCATTCATTCCGCTGGCCATTAATGCAAGCAATATTGAACTTGGGCCAACCAATGGTTTTACCGTGGCATTCATTTGTTGCGCCGCTTCAATTAACACCTGTCCGGGATCGGCCACGCCGGGGCAACCTGCTTCGCTGATGATGGCAATATTTTTTTCTTCTTTTATTTTCTGCCTGAAATTATTTACCTGCTCTTCTTCTGCTTTGTGTATGGCAAACCATTCGTAATTATCAATCACAATTTCTTTACAAATGCTTTTTAAAAAACGCCTTGCTGTTCTCTCATTTTCTGCAAATATTACATGGCAGTTTTTTACAGCATCAATAATGTAAGAGGGGATCGTATGTGTGGCCGTTTCATCAAGCACAGTCGGCACTAAGTAAACAGTACTGCTCATGGCTGCTCTTTTGTTTTTAATAAACTAAGTGTTGCTGCCACCACTGCATAGCTTGGAGCCAGTATCCAGCCAACAAAAATCACCATATGCATAAGGTAAAATACAATACCGTTGCCGATAGCAAGCCCTTTATGCCTGCCGATAAATGCAATGCTTTGTGAAGTGGACAGTTTATTTCTTTCGCAACTGTAATCAAGCATTGAAAATCCAAAATAATAACACTCAATCAGTAATGCAAAAAAAGGAGTGAACCATCCTATTACAGGAATGAGTGACAAAATAAATATTGAAATGGTATAAACAGTTTGCCATAATGCATTACGTAATGCTATTCTAATGCCTCTTGCAATATCATGCATCAGTTGTTTAAAGCTGAACGGAAAATCTTTGCCTTCAATAATGGCCTCTGTTTTTTCACTTAAGTATGCAAATAAAGGTGAGCCAATGATGAGGAATAAATACTTGAAAAGGGAAAAATACAGCAGCATTAAAATGATCTTTAAGATCACACTGCCAAAGATCAGGAGGAATTTGAAAATACCTTTTGCATCGTTAAGGCCTGCGATGCCCAATATTTTTTCAATTACAAAATCACTGCTCTTCCAAAATACTGCCATGCCCGAAAAAAACAATATGGCATATATCAATCCGGGAATCAATATCCATTGCCATAACTTATGCTTAACAATAAAGCGGTGGGCATCTCCGTAAGATTGTATGGCAATGATGATTTCTTTAAGCATTAATTATTTTTAAAAAGATAATGGATGTTAGTGTGTTAATAGTTAATGGTTAATAGTCCATAGTACTGCCCATTCTTGTCTCTTGTCTATTGTCTATTGTCTATTGTCTATTGTCTATTGTCTATCCTACCTTCGTTGCTAAAATTACGCTTTAAGTTGAAAAAATTAAACCTTGATTTTTATTTGGGCAAAGATGTGCTTTATACTGCCAGGGAGCTGCTTGGTAAAATAATAGTAACAAATATTGATAACATACATACCAGTGCAAGGATAGTGGAAACAGAAGCATACATAGCTATTACCGATAAAGCTTCACATTCTTACAATGGCAGGCGTACCATGCGTAATGAACACATGTATGCAAAGGGCGGCATCAGTTATGTTTATATCTGTTATGGAATGCACCATTTATTTAACGTGGTAACAAATAAAAAGGAAATTCCTGATGCAGTTTTAATAAGGGCGGCAGAGCCTTTGGATGGTATTGGTGCAATGCTTAAAAGAACCGGCAAACAGAAATTGGACAATACATTAACCAGGGGCCCGGGAAATATGAGCAGGGCTTTGGGTATTTCCAAAATACATTCAGGAATTGATTTAAGAGGAAGGGAAATGTTTTTGGCAGATGATGGGTTTGTGTTGCCTGCAAATGATATTGGAACCAGCAAAAGAATTGGTATTGATGGTGCTGGTGAAGATGCATTACTTCCTTACAGGTATTATATAAAAGGGAATAAGTATGTAAGCGGCAGGCCGGTAAAATAGTTTACCTTATCACAGTCACCGTTCCTTTCTTAACCCTGTCAATCCTGTTCTTATAAACATAAGTGGCTATGTACGCATAAGTGCCAATGCTTACCGGCTTACCCTGGAAAGTACCGTCCCATCGTTTTAATGGATCGGATGTAGCAAAAATTTCCTGTCCATAGCGGTTATAAATGCGGAGTGCATATTTGCTTACCGGTACAAAACTTCCCAATGCTCCAAAAGTTTTATTATATCCATTGGGTGCAAATGCATTTGGGAATACAATATCACTGCAATCATCCAGTATGATAATATTTACATCAGTGCTGTCTGAGCAACCTGTGCCGGTGCTTACAACTACTTTATATATGCCTGAACTGGTAACATTATAAGTTGCATTAGTAGAGCCATCCTGCCACAAATAACTGTTGTATGCACCTGCATTCAGCACAAGTGTTTCATTAGGGCATATTGAAGTGTCGCCACCTAAGTTTGGTTTTGCCGGTATGGGGTAGGCCACAGCGTTGGCCACAGCCGCTTCACTTTCACAAGCGCCAACTTTATTAGTAACATAATAAGCCGTAGTGCTGTTAATGAATGTTGAGAAACTACTGCCGATATTTACCTGGTTTATTAATGCAGGCTCTGTGTACCAGTTAATAGCGCCCAATGCAGAAGCATTTAATGTAACAGTGCCTTCTCCACAAACCGAAGCAGAAGTTACTGTTGGGGCGGCTGGTTGTGCAAGCACTGTAATATTTTCCTGTCCTGAGCCTGCAGGGTTACAAACACCCTGGGTCACGTCATATTTAATTATATAGGTACCAGCATTACTTTGCAACAGATCAATAAGGCCACTTGTTGCATCAACTACTAAACCAGCCGGAGTAGCAGAGAATACACCACCTTCTGTAAAGTCTGCATCTGGCACAACCACAGCATTATTATCACCTTTACATACCGGGCCTGTATATGAAAAGCCAGTTACCGGGGTGCTATAAGCTTTTAGTTTAAATATCACACTGTCGCTTCCTGCAATGCGGCAGCCGAGGGAAGCAACAAGATACTTTATAACATACGTACCGGGAACGCTTAGGCCAATATTAATATCACCAGTTGTATTGTTAACACTTAATCCAGAAGGAGACACGATAAACGTTCCGCCGGGTGTAAAGTTTGCTGCTTTTATTATTGTTGGGTTTACAGCGCCTCCAGTTAAGCATACATCTGTTGAACTGTAATTGAATTTTGTTACCGGTGATGTTGTATCAATAATATTGATAAATGAAAAACTGCTTCTTGCCTGCCTGCAGCCTTGTTCTGCAATGCGATAAGTGATAGTGTAAACACCTGGCTGGCTGTTACCTGTATTTATCTCACCACTATTTATATCAAAGCCGAGGCCACCAGGCAATGCACTAAAAGTGCCTCCTGTGGTGAAGTTGGCAACAGTTTGTGGCATCACTTGACCTTCATTTTTACAAACAGGAGAACTGTATGAAAAGCCAACTTGTGATGAAATCGCAGGATTTAATGTAATGTTGGCTGATGCGGTGTTTCCTAATACACAGCCAGTAGTATTGTATGTATAAGTTACGTTGTAGGTGCCTGCATTGGTTGATGCTAAATTAATATTACCTGTTGCTGCATCAATGCTTAAGCCAGCTGGTGATGATGTAAATGTTCCACCATTTGTAAAACCAAGATCGTAAGCAGGTACAGGGTTTATTCCATTTAAGCAAACCGTATCAGGTGTAAAACGAAAACCTGCCACAGCTGTACTGGTAACTTTTACTGTTACTGTAATTGCAGTACGTGGTGTGCTTTCACAACCGTTGGTATTTTGTGTTACATAAAAGAATGTGGTGGCTGCTGTATTTGTTCCAGGTGTGGGAGCTGTAGATGAACCTGCACCACCAGTACCATCTGCATACCATAATAAATTTACACCTGTAGCTGTCAATGCAGGTACAGTGGTATTTTGACAATATTCAAGAGGGCTTACTACAGTTGGTGCTAATGAAGCCGGTTTAACAGTTACAGTAATAGAATCTCTTTTGCTTTCACAAGTGTTTATCAATTGGCTCACATAATATTTTGTATCACCTGTTGTTGTTGTTATTGGAGTAGGTGCTGCAGGTAGTGCTGTGGCAGTAAGTGTGGCATACCATTGCAGGCCCACACCTGTTGCGGTAAGTGGTGTTGCTACATTGTTCAGGCAGTATTCAACTGGTGTTGTTACAACAGGTGTTGTTGGTACTGCTACTACTGTTACTGTAATAATATTTCTTCCGCTTTCACAACCATTTATTGTTTGTGTTACATAATAAAACGAACTGCCTGTGGTGTTGGTTGATATTGCTGGCGCAACTGCCAAACCACTGCCACCAATGGGTACGGTGTACCACAATAAATCTGTTCCTGTTGCTGTCAATGAACTGGCCGTTGTGTTTTGACAATACTGGACATTTGGGTTGGCAACAGTTGGTGTAGCTGGTGTTGGGTTCACTGTAATTGCTATTGGCGCCCTGCCGCTTTCACATCCATTAATTGTCTGGCTTACATAGTAAGTGGTATTGCCAGCTGTAGCAGTTGACGCTGTTGGTGCTCCCGGTAAAACAGAGCCGCCTGTTGCTACATCGTACCATTGAAGGTTAGTGCCTGTTGCAGTTAGTATGTTTTCAGTTTCATTTTCACAATAGGTTGTTGTGTTTCCGGCAACTCCAGGCAAAGCTGGTGTTGGGTTAACAGTCACCGTTATAGAATCCCTGGGGCTTTCGCAACCGGCTACAGTTTGGCTTACATAATATTTACTAGTTACTGCTGTAGCAGTAGATGGAACAGGTGCCGATGATAATGCTGGTGTAGATGTAAGCGTAGCATACCATTTTAAATTTGTTCCAGTTGCTGTTAACGCAATTGCTGTTTCATTTTGGCAATAGTTTACCGGGCTGCTTACTACAGGTGAAGTAACTGGTATAATATTATTGATGGCAGTATCATGTGGAGCAGAAACACAACCTGTAACATTATCTCTTACAGTTACAGAATAACGGGTGCCTGGTATAAGGCCGGGAAATGAATTGCCTGATACATAATTTCCATCAACACTGTAGTTGTATGTTGCGGCAAGAGGGGAATTAATATTGATGGTTCCTGTTGTTGTATTACAATCTGGATGTATCACAGTAATATCCGGTCTTGCAGGAGCACCCGCTATTGCATTCACCGTTAATGGTAATACTATGGAAATACAACCTGTGGTATTATTCCTTGCTGTTACATTGTATGTTGTGCTGTTAGTAAGGTTACTGAAACTAAGCCCTGTTTGATATGTTCCACCCACACTATATTCATAGTTGGCTCCTGTTGGTGCCGTAATAGTAATAGTTCCTGTTGGCACAGCGCAGGTAGGCTGCGTTGTTACAGAAGCGGCAGGTGCAGGTTCTGTTGGCACTGCATTTACAGTTACGGTTCTTGCAGCAGATATACAGCCTGTTGAAATATTCCTGGTAGTGCTACTGTATGTACCCGGTGTTAACCCGGTGAAAGATGTTGCTGATTGATAAGTTCCACCGGCACTGTATTCAAAGTTAGCGCCTATAGGCGATGTTACAGTAATGGTTCCTGTAGGTACGGCACAGGTTGGTTGTACTGTAGCGGATGCTGCAGGAATAGGTGGTGGTGCACTTACCACCAAAGCGCCGGATACATTTGATTTGGTTGTGCACCCGTTTGAATTGGTAACCCTGCAATAAAAATATATAGTGCCGGTATTGGCTGAAGATGGTTTATAAGAAGATGATGTTGCAAATGGTATTGGAGCGCCGGATGTATTGTTATTGGCAGTTGTGACGAACCATTGATAAGCACTAACGGTGCCACTGCCTGCTGATGCTGTTACCCTTAAAGTATCAACCGGCCCATTCTGACAAACATTTTGCACAGCCACAGAAGGATGACTTGTTACAACCGGGGTATCGTTTACCGTTACTGTCACCTCTTTGGTGAGGTTGCACCCAGTGGAAGTAGTGGAGCTTACTGTGTAAATTGTTGTTGCAGTTGGATTGGCTGTAACAGCGGCCCCGCTGGTGGTATTTAATCCTGTACCGGGGCTCCATGAGTAAGGTCCATCACTGCCGGTTGCCGTAAGGTTAATACTCTGGCCTTTGCAAACAGCAGGTGTGGCGGGATTGACATTTAAAAAGTTCACACCTGACTTGGCTGCTATCCTGAAATTAGCAATATCATTATTAAAGCCATCAAACATTAAATAATAAATATTACCCGGCGTAAGCCCTGTGGTAGTAATAATAGAAGCCACGGGGCTTGTGGCAGACTGGTATGGAAAAATATGAGGATAACAGCCCAGTGTGGTAACTGCACCCACATCGCAGGTGCCGCTAAAGAAAAGCATTTGTATACCTCCTGTTGGCCCACCATTGTTAGTCGGTACCCACACTGTAAAAGAAGCAGTATTGGCTGCGGCGATAAATTTTATAAATGAGTTATTCTGCAGGCCGAAGCAGGCATTGTTTAATCCTGAACCAGTCCAGTCTTGTACTGAACTGCCACTTGTATTACCACAAAGCCCGTTAAAATCGCATACTGCAGTTGCGTTGGCGCAGGAAGACGCCGCCGGTAATGTATTGGCACAGGCCGGAAATGCAGGTGGTTGCGGTGCAGGTGTGTTGCTGAAAGTAATACTCCAACTGTTAAGTGTACCTGCATTAGCACCCGTACGCCTGTCCTGCACACAAAGGTTCCAGGTGCCATCCGCACTCTGTCCATTATTAACAGCCCCTAAATATCCTTCCGGTTCAAAAGTACCGGTGAAAGGGGCATTTGTAAATTTTATGGAAGTGGAGGCAGCAGCACTAAAGCAGGTGTTAGTGTAATTATTTCCGCTGCCGCCGTTTTGTATAGTTAAAGGAATTACCGTGCCGTCTGGCGCTCTTAATACAATTTCAAGTTCGTCTGTATTGGGGTG
>JAZKGV010000066.1:0-279 GCA_040385725.1 Bacteroidota bacterium
AAGGCTTCATAAAATTCAGGGATATTTACCACGGGGCCATTCACCCTTTCTTTTGCAGGCGAGTGTACATCTGTCATTACCAGGTTTGATAAACGTTCTTTTTTTATCTGGTACATCCAGCTATAAGCATAGCCGAGGAAATATCGCTGCATAGGAGTAAGGCCATGCAGTTTTTCGTTCTTTTTATACGATTCAGTTTTTTTGTAAGCATCAATGCCCAGCAACATACCACCAAGGTCAGCAATGTTTTCACCCTGTGTGGCTTCGCCATTTATATGA
>JAZKGV010000066.1:289-8657 GCA_040385725.1 Bacteroidota bacterium
GGCACAAATTCATTAAACTGTTTTATGATCGCTTTTGCCCTTTGGCCAAACTCTTCACCATCTTTCTTTGTCCACCAGTCGGTAAGGTTTCCTTTTGCATCATACTGTCTTCCCTGGTCATCAAAACCATGTGTTATTTCATGCCCAATGGTTGAGGCTGCGGCATAGCCATACACAAATGCATCATCAATTTCTTCATCCTTCATTCCCGGAACAGAGAACATACCTGCCGGCAATACAATTTCATTATTGCTGGGATTGTAATACGCATTGTATGTTTGTGGTGTCATTTCCCATTCATTACGGTCAACAGGTTTGCCCAGTTTATTGTTATAATAATTTGTCCACCATTCATTGGCTCTTTGCATATTTAATACAAATGGGCCTTTATCAATTTTTAATGAACTAAAATCTTTCCACTTATCAGGATAACCAACTTTCTTTGTCATGGAAGCAAGTTTTGCATACGCTTTTTGTTTGGTGCTGTCATTCATCCAGGCAAGTTTTGCGATCCTGTCTTTAAAGGCACCACGGATAGCTTCCACCAGATCGCTGTAGCGTTTTTTTGCTGTTTCATTAAAATATTCTTTCACAAACAACTGGCCCAGCACTTCACCCATGGCATCTTCTTCTGCATCCAGTGCCCTCTTCCATCTTGGGCGCTGTTCTGTAGCACCGGTTAATGTTTTACGGTAAATAAAATAATTGTCGTAGGTGGTTTTATCTAAATAAGCAGCATAGCTCTGTATAACACGGATGCTCAAATAATTCTTCCACACGTCAAGTGGCGTTGCTTTTAATTCATTGCTCAATGCTGTATAAAATTCAGGCTGTCCTACAATTACAGAATCAAGTTTGGTAATACCACTGTTTTTAATAAAATCGCCCCAGTTGATATTGCCTGCAATTTTTCCCAGGCCTTCCAGGCTCATTTTATTATAGTTTTTATATGGGTCACGCAGGTCAGCCAGTTTACGGCTTGCTTTTGCTAACTTTTCCTCGAGTGTGTAAATGGCAGTTACATTTTTTTGTGCAGTTGCATCATCATTACCCAGTTGTTTAAGCGTTTTCAACAGGTAATCTTTGTAAGCAGCCCTTATGTTTACGGTTCTTTCATCTGAATTAAAATAATAATCCCTGTTTGGCATTCCTAAACCACCCTGGCGCATGGTATAGGCCATTACCTCACTGTTCTTATCGTCCTGTGCTATATACTCACTAAAAAGACAATTCACGCCTTTGCGTTTTAATTCAGCCACTACAGCCATCAGCCCATTGATATCTTTTGCAGAACTGATCTTATCAAAATCGGGCTGCAAAGTAGTAAGGCCTGCCTTATCAATAGCAACAGAGTCCATAGCGCTTGTCCAGAAGTCACCTATCTTTTGTGTGGTGGTTCCTTCTGCGGCCTTGGCTGTTGCGGCATCTTCATTTATTTTCTTCTTTCGTATATAATTTTCTTCATCCACAAGGTTGCCGATGCCCCAACCACTTTCCGAGCCGGGTATCGGGTTCTTTTTTATCCATCCACCATTGGCGTACATAAAAAAGTCATCGCCGGGTTTTATGGTTGAATCTAAATTGGAAGCCAGTATATCCGGCTTGTTTTGTGTTTCTGTTTTTTTGTCATTGCAGGCATATAGGCCTGTACAAACAATAGCAAGCGCAAGTATTGGTTTCATTAGAAAATTTTTATCGCTAAATGTAGGGAAGGATTTTGTTATATGCAGATATTTTTGATAAGTGGGTTAAATAGTATTATCTGTAAAAACAATGGATCACAGCGAGGCTGTTTTTTACTTTATCTTTTAAATATCCTCACAGCTTAAAATTATTTTAAAACCAGCCTTTCGTAATTTTCGTACCTGCATATACCGCACCCATTATAAATGAATGATCCTCCCCGTAAAACAGGTGGTTTATTCATTTGCTCCCTATAAAAAATAAAATAGTAACACTGCCAAAACAGGAAATCATGAAAAGAAAAATTCTTTTTGCAGCTGCGGTATGCTCCTCATTCAGCGTTTTTTCACAGACTGAAAAAACATCCTCTATTGAAATAATACCTCAAATAAAAATTGATAAGGAGCCAAAGTTCTTTATCAACCTGCACACTGGTTATTCAGTTGGCCTCGGTTCCACATTCAGATTTTATCCCGATGATGTAAGCAGGATAACAGTAATGCAGGATGGAAACAATGCGCCATCAAAAACGGTGGAATATTCAAACCCAACAAAAGGCCTTGGAGATGGTTTCAGGTTTGGTGTTGGTGGTTCGTATGTGATAAATGATTTTTTGAATGTGAATGTTGACTTTGATTATTTCCGCAGTACTATAAGAAAATACCGTGACAGCAGCATTCACCAAACCAACCTGCCTGTTACCAACAACAGTGCAGATGAATATAAATACAGCGAACGGAATACTATTTCTTATGCCGCTACCTTATTAAGTTTTTCACCCAGCATCACATTTAAAGCTATTGCCAAACCAAAATGGTTCTTATATAATAAACTGGGTGCTGTTATTACGTTCCGCCCTAATAGTTTGCAGGAAGACAGGACAGACCGTTCAATGAGGATGGGTTGGCAGGGATTTTATAAGGACTCATCCAGCACTGAAATAAAAAAATATGAATGGGGGATCCGCAATCCTGCTTATGGTTTTACAGGTGCATTTGGCGGCCAACTAAAGCTAAGCAAAAGCATAAGGTTATTTGCAGAACTGCAATACTCACACATTGTATTTGTAATAAAGAAACGTACGCTTACTGAATACAAAGTGGATGATGCAAATCTTGCTAATACATTATCGAGAAGCCAGAAAGAAATTGAATTTGTAAGATCATTTTCATCTGGCGCTACTGCAGATCCAGACAAGCCATCGCAGACTTTGATACAACGCATACCTATCAGTTATATCGGGCTGCAGGCTGGTATTTGTATTCCCATTAAATAAGATCAAACTCCCCCAATCATGCAATCAATAAATATTCATCAACAGGAAATTGCCACTCAAGTGCAACATGCCTGGGCTATTTCTTCAAAAGCAAAATCTATTATACGCTGGTTTGTTTTAATGACAGTTGTTGCTGCCGCATTCACTTATTTATTTGCCATCAGCATCGATGATATGCAGGTGCTGTACAAATATGCTTTTGCACTTTTTTTCCTGCTGGCAGGCATACCGCATATTTTGATCTTCTTAAAATGGATGCCGCTGGCGCAAAGCGGTAAACGTTTTTTTTATACGCTGCTGTTATCAATAATGATAGCAGCAACTGTTTTTACTGTGCATAGCATGGTTTCAGTAAGTGATGTTTCTGTTGCTGCGGCTGCAGGCTTTGGTTTCCTGCTGCCGGTGATGGTACAGTTATGCTGGTATTATTTTTCAGGGATCCAACAACCGGAGAACGCATGGTATTTGCCAAAAGATATGTTGCCTGAAACCAGGATGTCGCTTTTGTTGCTGAACAGTATGCCGGTTACAATACAAATTGGCAGTGCAAAAAATAGTAAGCCTTTGCCATATCCCACTGCTTTCAATGCTAAACTTAATTTGTCGGTTATTTTCTGCCGCTTTTTGTACGACAGGCAGGATGCTTTGCAGGCAACAGGTGAGAATGGAGAACCGGCAGGCTGGTATTTTTTTGTACAACGCTGGTATGGATTAAAAACCATTGATGCCAATAAAACCCTGGAGAAAAACGGTGTGAGAGAAAATGATACGATCATTATCGAAAGAGCCTAAAATTATCGTGATGGAAAACATAAATACAAAAGACAAAAAAAAGAAACTGGTATTATTCAGCCTGTCGCTTGCTGCTGTAATGGCATTGATGTTTTTGCTGGGCACATCGCTGAATAGTAATACAGCAATAAAAGCTGTGGACAAGAATATGGCATTGCTTACCCAGGCAAATCTTGTTATCAGCAGCAATGAAAAGTTGCAACAAAAGATGGCAGCACTACAGCAGTTCGATCAGCAATACGCCGCTGCTATTTCCGATCCCTCTTTTACTTTCATAGCTGATTCATTGAACAAATTGATCTTGCAGGAAGAAAATAATTTCCGGGTTGCATTGGAAGCAGCGGGGCAGGAGCAAGCTTCTTTTACCGATGAAAGCCTGAAGGCTGACTTTGAAAAAATGTTAGCAGCTTACCGTTCACTAATTGATGACCGCAAAGCCATCAGCAATCTTCGCAATGTGGTGGCAATGCAAAGCAACAGCCTTGCGCCAGATGAAAAGAAGATGTTGCAATTGCAGGATGATGTAATGGAAAAGAATAACCGTATTGCTGCGTTGGAAAGTTCTATCAAAACAATGGCAAAAGTGAAAACGCCGGTTGTTACAAAAACAGAAGACAACAAAATGCTGGTACAGAATATTGCTGAACTTGAAAACAAAATTGCTTCACTGAATAATATCAACAACAGTTTAAAAGAAGAAAATGACCGTTTAGTAAAATACAAAGCAGATGGCAGTAAGACACAAAGCAATGCAGAGCAAATGCTGAAGGAAAAAAACATCTCACTTCAGCAAAAAATTGAAGACCTGAATGCAGAGATACAATTAGTAAAAGTGGACTGCAACCTGAACCGTGTGGATGCAACTCAGATCATCTCCAATTCAAAACAACGGAAACAATTGCTGAATGAAGCTTCCAACATATTAATAAACCTTTCTGCATCTGGCAACAGCAATATAAAAAGCAGGGTGAACGAAAAGATAAACAGGTTGAATGTAGTGGCGGCTAATACGAGAGAGTAGGATTAGTGACTATTAAGACTTCCGAAGTTTTCAAAATTTCAGAAGTCTTAACGAAGAGTTTACATCACTTCCGCCATATTAGGTATATCTGCAGCCTTATACAATCCAGCATCTAATTTTTTCTTTGTTTCTTCAAATGCTTTTAGTGTAAGATCAATATCCTCATCGCTGTGTGCAGCCGTAGGAATGATGCGGTAAATAATATCTCCTTTAGGAATTACAGGATATACAACGATTGAACAAAAGATATGATAGTTCTCTCTCAGGTCCATCACCATCTGTGTTGCTTCCGGTACATCACCTTTCATATAAATAGGTGTAACAGGCGAGTTGGTTTCTCCAATATCAAAACCTCTTTCTTTTAGCCCGCTTTGTAAGCGCTCTACATTGTGCCATAATTTTTCTCTCAGCTCCGGCATATTGATAACCATTTCCATTCTTTTCAGCATACCTTCTACAATCAATAGAGGAAGGCTTTTTGCAAATATTTGAGAACGGGTATTGTAACGTAAATATTTCAATACAGCTTTTGGCCCGCTGATAAAAGCACCAATACTGCCCATGCTTTTTACAAAGGTGCTGAAGTAGAGATCAATTCCATCCTGGCAACCCTGTGCTTCATCAGCACCGCCACCAGTTGGGCCCATATAACCAAAACCATGTGCATCGTCGATCAACACTCTGAATTGATATTTTTCTTTTAAAGCAACGATCTCTTTTAAAATTCCCTGTTCACCATCCATTCCAAAAACACCTTCTGTAATAACTAAAATGCCGCCGCCGCTTTTTTCGATCATCTTTTCGGCACGTTGCATTTGTTTTTCAAAATCTTCAATATTGTTATGTTTGAAAGCATAGGTATAACCCATGTGCAATCTTATTCCATCCACAATACAGGCATGTGCTTCTGCATCATATATGATCACATCCCGTCGGTTTACCAATGCATCAATACAACTCATTATGCCCTGGTAGCCGAAGTTCAATAACATGGTGTCTTCACGGCTTACAAATTTGCTGATCACTTTCTCCAGTTCTTCATGTTTGGCAGAGTTTCCACTCATCATCCTTGCACCCATCGGGTTGCCCATACCGTATTTGGCTGCAGCTTCTGTATCCACTTTTCTTACTTCAGGATGGTTTACCAATCCCAGGTAATTATTCAAACTCCAAACGATCATTTCTTTTCCACGGAACTGCATTCTCGGGCCCAGTTCACCTTCTAATTTGGGAAAGGCAAAATATCCGTGGGCCCTGTCCATATGCTGACCGATCGGGCCGCCATCTTTCACTAATTTTTCAAAAACATCTGCCATAAAGAATATGTATGATTTCTGATTTAAGATTTCTGATTTTGATACCAGCTTCAGTATTTATGGCAACATCGTTGTGTCACTCACTTGTACTATGCACCAACAGGCATCAATTAATTGCGGCAAATGTAAGTTTTTGAAGTCAAAACGGGTAACATTCCCGTAACCCATCAATCAACACAAATTCCACATTACAGCAGCTATATTTGTATAAAATTGCAGTATGACAAAACGAATATTTTCAATTGCTATACTCTTGTGTTTTGCTTTACAGTTTACACTGGCGCAAACAGTGGGCAGTAAAACACAAACAGTTAAACCCAAATTGGTTGTTGGCCTTGTGATAGACCAGATGCGTTGGGACTATTTGTACCGCTATAATTCTCTATATAGCGACAATGGCTTTAAAAGATTATTGAAAGAAGGCTTTAGCTGTGAGAATACGATGATACCTTACACACCTACATATACGGCACCGGGGCATACCTGTGTATATACAGGTAGTGTACCAGCGATCCATGGCATTGTAAGCAATAGTTGGTACAACAGGCTTACTGGTGAATATGTTTACTGTACTGATGACAGTACGGTGAATACCGTAGGCAGCAGCACCAACGCCGGCAAAATGAGCCCTGAAAATATGTGGGCTACTTCTATTACAGACGAATTAAGGTTGAGCACTAATTTTAAAAGCAAGGTGATTGGTATTGCATTAAAAGACCGTGGCGCTATATTACCTGCCGGGCACAGCGCCAATGCGGCTTATTGGTACGATGATAAAATGGGCAAATGGATAACCAGTACACATTACATGGAAGCATTGCCGCAATGGGTAACACAGTTTAATGATAAAGATCTTGCTGCAAAATACATGAGCAAAGACTGGAATACACTATTGCCATTATCAAAGTATGATCATAGCACAGGGGATAACAAGCCTTACGAAAATAAAATAGAAGGAGACCCGGCTGTAACGTTTCCTCATAAATTATCTGGCATCACCTATAATAAATACGAAGCTTTTAAAACAACGCCTTTTGCCAACACCTACACTTTTGAGTTTGCAAAAGGTGCAATAGAAAATGAGGCGTTGGGAAAAAATACCGTTCCTGATTTTTTAGCAGTGAGCATTTCTTCTACTGATTATATAGGGCATTCATTTGGGCCTAATTCTATTGAAGCAGAAGATACTTACCTGCGCCTTGATAGAGACATTGCAGACTTTCTGGCTTACCTAGATATAAAAATTGGCAAAGGAAATTATTTGTTGTTCTTAACTGCCGACCATGGTGCAGCACACGTGCCGGCTTTTTTAAATGAACATAATATAAACGGCGCAGGCATTGATGATGCTATAATAGAACAGAAATTAAACAGATCGATAGAGCAAAAGTTGGGTATTAAAAATGCCATTGACCATGTAAGCAGTTACCAGGTATATTTAAGAGACAGTGTTAGATATAATGAAGAGATAAGGGAATTTATAATTAAGGAATTAAGAAAAGAGAATTATATACAAACAGCTGTTGATCTTGAGGAACTGGCTGAAGCAACACTGCCGGCAATACAAAAAGAAAGGATCACCAATAGTTATACACCCAGCCGCAGCGGCGATATACAATTTATTTTTAAGCCCGGCTATTTTGATGGAGGAAAGAAAGGCACAACACATGGGTTGTGGAACCCTTATGATTCCCATATACCATTATTATTTTATGGTTGGGGAATAAAGAAAGGCAACTTAAACAGGGAAACGTATATGACAGATATTGCGCCTACCATTGCGGCCATCCTTCAAATACAAATGCCAAGTGGTTGTGTTGGGCATGTGATAAGGGATGTGATGAAGTAAGACAAAATATAAAGGCAGGTATAAAAGCCTGCCTTTATTAAATTATAGTTGTTTACCTTTTATTGTTTCGCCGCTTCTGTAGCAGCTTCTTGTTTCAATTTATCATTAGCTGTTATCCCAAATTCAACTCTTCTGTTCAAAGCTCTGCCGGCATCGCTGCTATTCTCAACTTTTGGTTGTGTTTCACCATACGATTTAATAGTAAGCCTGGAAGATGCTATATTAGCCGCCCTCAAAAAATCCCCCACAGCATCAGCTCTTTTTTGAGATAGCGATTCATTATAAGCAGCATCACCCACATCATCAGTATGGCCTTCAATTAAAATATTTGTTTCCGGATAATTGTTGAAAATTTGAACCAGTTTGTCAAGTGCCGTTTTTGAATTGGCATTGATGTTTGACATATTCGTGGCAAAAAACACACCTCCCTT
>JAZKGV010000067.1:0-11921 GCA_040385725.1 Bacteroidota bacterium
TTTCTTTCAATCTTGATAATTTTTCCCTCGGCATTTCTCGTCGTGGTTCCCCATGAACCAGATTCAAGTTGTTTGAGAAATTTATGCCTTGTCAGATGACCTCCTCCCTCGCCTTCAAATGGATGAAACCGATTTACAAAATTCGCCAGGTCAGGTCCACTCCCCTCTTTCCCAATCCCATGACAGGAAGCACATTTTTGCCGAAAAAATATTTCTCCTTTTTTAAGGGCACTCATTTGCAAATTATCATCCACTGCTTTCGGATCTTTCCAGTTAATATTTCCATCGCCAGTTTTTTCTCCTTTGAATAACTGCATATTTTTATCAAGAGAAGCTGACGGCACCGCTACTTTAAATGGTTTGTTGATGGTTATTTTTTGTCCGGCTGCTGCATTGATATAGATCATGCCGCCACTTGCTAATGGTTGCCCATTTGATTGTGTGACAAGACCAGCCTTAATGATCTGTTGCATGCTCAACGCTTCTTTTATTTCCAACGCTACTTTCCCATTCTCAGAACTGAATGTTCCTTTGTCGATCTTTAACCAGCTACCATTAATGGTATGCAGCAAAGTATCTTTATTAATATCAATAACGAAGTTTTGTGTTGGCAGGCTGTCTGTTTTCAATAAGTTTAAACTGAATTTTGCCGGCGTAGTGCTACAGCTATAATATATAATGGCTGCCAGGGGGATAAAGAATAAAAGCTTTCTCATAAAATTATTTGAACAATTAGATGTAATTTAATACTGCTTTCCATAAAATCATAAAAACTGTTATGTCATTATTATTAAACCGTTCTGTTTTTGGTGATGCTGCAAATGCAGGCAATACATTAAGCCGTGAAGAAGCTTATCAACTTTTAAATGACTGGGTAAAGAATGAACGCCTGCAATTGCACATGAAGCAGGTAGCGCATTTAATGAAATGCTGGGCAGAAGAAAAAGAAAATTTGAATGAGGCAGACCAATGGCGTTGGGAAATGGCGGGTTTATTACATGATGCTGACTGGGACCAATGGCCGGAGCTGCATTGCAAAAAAATCATTGAAGAACTGGAAGCAAGAAATATTGACCCTGAAATTATAAGGGCCATCGCCAGCCACGGGCCCAATCATTTTGGTGTGCAGCCGGAAACAAGGATGGATAAAATGTTATACGCTTTTGATGAACTCAGTGGCTTAACACATGCGTACAGTTTAATGCGGCCCGAAGGTTATACAGGAATGGAATTAAAAGGAATAAAGAAACGGTTTAAAGAAAAAGGATTTGCAGCTAATGTAAACAGGGAAGAAATTATGGATGCCATGCAAAGGGCACATGTTGAACTGGATTATATAATGCAGTTTATTATTGACAAGCAGGGAGAGATTAAATGAACTTTAAACTATTAAACCTTCAACTTTAAACATTCTTTATCTCCGCCACCAGATCCTGCAACACCTTCTTTGCATCCCCAAACAACATACTTGTTTTAGGCTGGAAGAAAAGATCATTTTCAATACCGGCATAACCGGGCTTCATGCTACGTTTATTTACAATGGTTGTCTTGGCCTGTTCCACTTCTAATATCGGCATACCATAAATAGGAGAAGCAGGATCAGTTTTAGCAGCAGGGTTTACCACATCATTGGCACCCAAAATCAACACAACATCCGTTGTTTTAAATTCGTCATTGGCCTGTTCCATCTCCATTAATTTATCATAACTCACATCTGCTTCTGCCAGCAGTACATTCATGTGGCCCGGCATACGGCCTGCCACAGGATGAATAGCATAGTTCACATTCACGCCTTTTTCTTCCAGTATTTTTTCCAGTTCATGACAAATATGTTGTGCCTGTGCTACCGCCAACCCATAGCCCGGAACGATCATTACCTTATTTGCATACGCCATCACCATGGCGGCATCACTCAAACTTATTTCTTTGTAATGGCCTTGTTCTTTGGAACCACCTTCCACAGCTTTTGCGCCACCACCAAATGAACCGATCAATACATTTAGTAAAGAACGGTTCATGGCTTTGCACATGAGTATGGTGAGTAATGTACCTGCAGCACCAACTAAAATACCACCTGTAAGCATGGCTTTGTTGTCATATAAAAACCCATCGCAGGCTGCTGCCACGCCAGTGAAAGAGTTAAGGAGAGAAATTACAACTGGCATATCGGCGCCACCTATCGGAAGGACAAAGAAAATACCATATACTAATGATAAAGAAAAAATTAAATAGAATAACAACACTGCATTTTCAGGTAACCATCCAATTAAATAAATGCTTAATCCTAAAATGATCAATAATAAAACAATATTAAAAATGTGTTGGCCCTTGAATGAAAAGTCTTTTACCTTACCATTGAGTTTGCCCCATGCAATAACAGAACCTGCAAAAGAAACAGAGCCGATAACCAGACCAGCCACAATTATAAATAAGATAGTTTTTAAACTCCCTTCTATATGTACTATGGAGCTTGCAAATTCTCCTCCCTCAGGAAATAACGCTTTAGAAAGATGATTAAACTCCACAATTGAGATCAACATTGCACAGGCACCGCCCATTCCATTAAACAAACTCACCATCTCCGGCATGGCGGTCATCTTTACTTTTTTTGCTGCCAACGTTCCTACAACAGTGCCAATTAATAAACCTGCAAATATCCAAATGTAGTTGCCAAGCCTTTCTCCATTTTCTTCATACAAAAAAATAGTTCCGAATATGGCGATGGCCATTCCACCTGCCGAAATCAGGTTTCCTCTTCTTGCAGTGGCAGGATTGGACAACATTTTTAAACCCAGTAAAAATGTTACTGAAGCAACGAGGTAACAAAGCGTAAGAATATTTATCTGCATTTTATCTGAATGAAATCTTTTATCAAATCAATTATTCGTTAGGAGTGATCCTGCATAAGTAACCTTTCTCATTTTTAAAAGCCGTGGTAATAAAACCTTTTCCAAACCTGTCAGCACGTGAAGCATTTATAACAAAGCCTTCCATTTGTTTTTTTTCTACAACCAGGTCGCTGCTTAATACAGTACCATTCTTGTCAATGGTGGTTATATACAAACCTTCTCTTTTATCTTTTGCTTCGTTGTCAATTGCATTGTACCATAACTTAAAAACATCTCCTTCCAGGTAGAAGGAAGCCTGCTTTGCCCTGAAAGCTGCTACCTCTTTTTGCTTTTCTTTCTTTATCAGTGTATATTTTACTGTATCATTTGGCAACATGCTGCAAAACAAAATGTCCCTGTAAAAAGTTGGCCTGTAAGTACCTCCCCAAACCTCGGGTTGTGTATAGTATTGTTCAAAAAGATATAGCTCTTCTCCATTTGCTATTGCCTTGCTTGGCCCATACCGAACCGCCATTCCGCTGGGGAATTGTGCCCCTTTTTCAATTTGACTGGCAAGTTCTGCCGGGAAAGGAAAAAATTGGAATTTAATATCTTTCTCAGGAGGAAGAAACCTTAAGCGATAAGTACCTGAAGGATTTTCATCATAATCCTGTTTGTAAATGCCGGCAATATTTACATAACCATTTTTTTCCTCGTAAGCATGGATCGTTTCTATGAACATTCCATTTGTGGGCAATATCATATCCACACCACTCTTGTCACTCATTTTTAAAAGATGGAAATCATACGCAGGGATTTTAACTCCACCGTCTTTAGTGTATTTTTTATTTGAATGATCTTTCCTGTTTATTAAACTGCTGATAAATATTGTTCCATCATTACTAACAAAATAATCAATGATCTCAATGGCTTCGGCCGATTTATCAAATGTGTAAGTATTGCTGTACAACTTGGTCATCTGGCTACTGAGTACTACATAGTCAATTCTCTTTTTGGGGTTCCAGTACTGGTCTGGTGAGATCAGTAATACCTTACTTGAATCCAAAGAATATTTTGTACTGAAGCTATAATAATCAGAAGAATTTATTTTTTCAAATTCGGCCTGCAGAACGGGAGGGCCTGTTAGTTCAAGGTTGCTGCTGTTTATTTCCTGGGAATAGATACCGTAATTCTGTTTGCTTAACACCCCATATAAAAAGAATATTCTTTGCTCAAGCTTTACGATAGTAAATGTATTGGCGGATTTAATACCCTCATACATTTCCTTTTGCTTTATTACATTCAAACCGGCATCCTGCAGTACAAGAAGGGCATTATCAAATTTAGCAGCATCTTTCCTGCTCTTCACTAAAGAAATAAAACCTCCGTTTGCTGCCGGCAGAATAGCTGTTACGTCGGTATGCTTCTGGCTGAAAATACCTTTATCAGGTTTATCCGTACTTTCTGAACTGATGGCTATTTTATATCCCTGTGCCAAACTGGTACCAGGCAACAGTATAAAGAAAAGCAAAAGGTTACAATAAAAAAATAAACAGCCTTTTTTGTTGATAATAGATTGCATAAATGAAAGGGTTATTTTTTCTTTTTAAACATTTCCAACATCCTGTCTGTCACCACAAATCCGCCTACCACATTCAACGTTCCCAATATCACTGCTAAAAATCCCAATATCAAAGCCAGGTAATTATCATGTTCCGCTTTGCCCATTACAATAATAGCCCCAATGATAACCACACCATGTATGGCATTGGCGCCACTCATCAACGGCGTATGCAATACACTCGGCACACGGCCTATCACTTCTATCCCAACAAAGATCATCAGTATCACTATGTAAATGATCTGCTGATTTTGATGAATCCAGTTTAAAAAATTCTCCATGATTAATAATTTATCTATCGCAACCGCCGTCAGGGTTTGTAACCGCTGACGGGGTGCCTTAAAGTTTACAACAATGATTTTATCCTGTCGTTTGTGATCGCTCCATCAAAAGCAATACAAGTTCCTTTCACCAGATCGTCTTCAAAATTCAAATTCAATTTTCCTTCTTTGTCAATGATGAGTTGTAAAAAGTTCAGCACATTTTTGCCATACAACTTGCTGGCATCACTTGGCATGGTAGATGATAAAAAAGAATTGCCCACAATGGTAACGCCGTTGTGTGTGGTGGTAGCATTGTTCTGTGTGTATTCTGTATTGCCACCAGTGGCAGCAGCAAGGTCAATAATAACAGAGCCATGCTTCATCAGGTACATCATTTCATCCGTTATCAGTATCGGCGCTTTCTTCCCGGGTATTTGTGCTGTTGTAATTACAATGTCTGCCTTGGCAACACTCTCTGCGATTTTCGCTTTTTGTTTTTGTAAAAATGCATCGCTTTGTTCTACCGCATAGCCACCGGCTTTGCTTGCATCTGCGGCACCTTCCACTTCTACAAACTTGGCACCAAGGCTCATCACTTCTTCTTTCACCGCAGGCCTTGTATCAAATACTTCCACCACTGCACCCAATCGTCTTGCCGTAGCAATGGATTGCAAACCAGCAACCCCAGCGCCGAGTATCAACACTTTTGCAGGAGGAATACTTCCGGCAGCCGTCATAAACATGGGAAAATATTTGGGATACATATTAGCGGCAGTGAGCACTGCTTTGTAACCGGCAATATTGGCCTGGCTGCTCAACACATCCATGCTTTGTGCACGGGTGGTACGTGGCAGCATATCCATGCTGAAAACAGTGTAATTTTTATCTGCCCATTCTTTTATCAATTGAGGATTGAATAAAGGGCTGAATACACCAAGCAAAACAGTTTGCTGTTTGAGGTTTACCGTTTGGGGTTCATTAATGGATAATACTATATCTGCTGTTTCAAAAATTTTTTCTTTTGTGGAGATACCTGCACCAGCTTCTTGATATTTTTTATCTGTTGCAAAAGCTGTATTGCCTGCGCCGGTTTCCACCAGCACATCTACATTCCATTTTTTTAAAGTGGTAATATGTTCGGGCAGCAGGGATACTCTTGTTTCCGGGGATGGTTCTTTTAAAACACCAATGATCATAATTGTAATGAATTGCTGCTAAGATAGGCTGAAATTCATTTTGCCAGTGGTAATACAGTGAAAATTAATGTGGCAACGTTGCCATGTATTTAAAACCGGACAACAAAATGTTGTTTCACTTTGAAGTCAGGATTAACAAAAACAAGACCTATAAAAAATAAATCAATGGTTAAGGTTACAGATGGATGATCTTTTATTTGCTCCCAGGCTGCTTCCATTTCTTCACTCCAGTGAATGTCATCGAATACAAGAATAATTGAGGAAGTTGAGAAGTTTAGGAGTTTAATAAAGTATTCTACTGTTGGTTCTTTTCTGTGGTTGCCATCAATAAAAGCAAAATCAATTTTATTAATTGTATTCAGCAATGGCGACAATGTTTTTGCAAAATCACCTTCTGTCAGTTCAATATTTTTTATTTGCAGACCATCAAAATTATTTTTTGCAATGGAGGCAATGGTTCCTGATCCTTCACAGGTGTAAACAGTTGCGTTCTTATTCCCACTTGCCAAATAAGAGGTGGTAATACCTAATGAAGTTCCCAACTCTACAACAGTTGCTGGTTTGTAATACTGCACCATCCTGAATAAAAGCTGGGCAAACTTTTTTGGTTTGAGTGAAGCGGCTGCTATATTCTTTACAACTCTTTTATTTGATTTCATCACTGCAGAGCCGGCGCCAAAATCTTCCACTTCAATCATTTCATCATTTTGCAATAATTTTTGTCTTTGTTTTTCAATTGCTGCATAACAATCATAACTTTTTTTATCTCTCAATACATTTTTTATAAAATCAAATACAAAAGGAGAATGCACTCCGTGGCCTTTGCCGTTGGAAGCGGTTAAGTAATAATGCAGGTATTTTTTTGCTAATTGAAATGATGAATACAATGGAATAAGGAATAAGAAATGAAAAATAAGGAATAAGAAAGTATGGCGGAGGGAAAAGGAAGTTTTTTTCTTTTATGAAAGAGCCAGTAAACTATAAATGTTGTAACTATAAAATAAAGCAGACTTAACATTATTTGGATAAAATAGGTGCTCCCGTGGTATGTTGACCATGAAGATGGGAGATAATCTCTGTATGCTGATGTTATGTAAATCACTAAACGTTCGAACCATGTGCCTAAGTTTAAAAATAAGATTACAATAAAAGTAAACACAATGCTTTTTCTAAGCTTCTTAAACCAAAACAATTGCGGCAGTAACAGATTAAAGGCCATCATCAACCAAAAACTCCATCCATAGGAACTAAAGATATTTGCCCTGTTATCGCTGAAGGCATACCACTCGTATGGGTTTTGCCCATACCATGCAATAAATAATTCTGTTGCATATGTAATGAGGTTAATTAGTGTGAGCCAAACAAGTATGGTATTAAAAACATATAACCAATTAACGATCTCATTTTTCCATTTTCTTTTAACAAACAGATAAAGAAGTATAACAAGAATTGAAATAACAGGGTAAATATATAAGTATCTTCCTGCAAATGTTGCCAAATACCAATTAAGAGAAAATATCATTTTCTCACCCACTTTTGAAAGGAATAGGCATACGCATGTTTCTCGTCTTTTTCAAAATCTTCATTACTTACCAGTTGCCAAACTTCTTCATGCAAAAGCGGGAAAAAAGTATCTCCATTAATTTCTGTATGCACCCTTGTGAGATAAACAACATCCGCTTTGGGCAAAGCATCCTTATAAATTTCGCCGCCACCAATTACAAATGCCTGTTTAAAATTTGCGGCTTCGGCTTTATGCAATGCATCTTTTAATGAAGTAGCGCTGGTAACGCCTTCTGCTTTCCAGTCTGCTTGTCTTGTTATCACAATATTCATCCTGCCGGGCAATGGTTTATTTACCGATTCAAAAGTTTTGCGGCCCATTATCACCGGCATTCCCCAGGTGGTGTTTTTAAAAAACTTCAGGTCATTGGGCAAATGCCAGAGTAATTTGTTGTTTTTACCAATGGCGTTATTTTCTGCTGCAGCCACTACGAGACTTATTATCATATAAAATTTTATACAGCCACCGGAGCCTTGATGGCCGGATGGCATTGATAATTCACCAACTCAAAATCTTCAAACACAAAATCAAAAATATCTTTCACTCCAGGATTGATCTTCATCTGCGGCAAAGGAAAAGGCGTTCTTGTCAGTTGCAGTTGCGCCTGCTCAAAATGATTGCTGTATAAATGTGTATCGCCACCTGTCCATACAAAATCTCCCAGATCCATATCGCATACCTGGGCGATCATCATTGTAAACAGAGCATACGAAGCAATATTAAAAGGCACCCCGAGAAATACATCCGCACTGCGTTGGTATAGCTGACAGCTTAATTTTCTTCTGCCGTTTGCAGACTGCGTTGTATAGAATTGAAACAAACAATGACACGGCATCAGTTTCATCTTTGGCAGATCAGCTACGTTCCATGCACTGATAATGATACGCCTGCTGTCAGGGTTATTTTTTAATTGATGTATCACATCTTTCAACTGGTCAATTTCCACACCATCCGCACCTTCCCAACTACGCCATTGCTTACCATACACCGGCCCAAGGTTACCATCTTCATCCGCCCATTCGTCCCATATTTTTACATTCTGTTCTTTTAAATATCCAATATTAGTATCTCCTTTTATAAACCAAAGCAGTTCGTAAATGATACTTTTTAAATGGCATTTTTTTGTTGTCACTAAAGGAAAGCCTTTATTGAGGTCAAAGCGCATTTGATGGCCAAAAACACTTCTTGTGCCGGTGCCGGTACGGTCGCTTTTATCAGCACCGGTATCTAAAATATGTTGTAATAAATTAAGGTATTGCTGCATGGCTGCAAAGTAATGGAAAATGAAAAATGGAAAGTGGAAAAGTTATTAAGGCGAAAACCGAACTTTATCACCAAATTATATGCATGGAAATAAAAATAAGGGAAGCAAAAAAGGAAGACTGTGCCCGGATGATGGAATTAATAAAAGAACTGGCGGAGTATGAAAAAGCGCCTGAACAGGTAACTGTTTCTTTTGAACATTTTGTAGAAAGTGGCTTTGGTGCCAACCCGGTTTGGTGGGCTTATGTGGCTGAGGCTGATGGGAAAACAGAGGGCTTTGCACTCTATTATACCCGCTATTCCACCTGGAAAGGACAAAGGATGTATTTAGAAGATATTATTGTTACAGAAAAAATGCGTGGGCATGGGCTGGGTAAAATGTTACTTGATAGATTAAAAGAAGTGGCAAAACAAAAAAATTATACCGGCATGATGTGGCAGGTGCTTGACTGGAACGAGCCAGCTATTAATTTCTATAAAAAATACAAAGACGTACGATTTGACCCGGAATGGATAAATTGCAGCATTGAATTGGGATAAAAAATTTTATGCCACAGGCAGCAAAGCGTTAACAGGCAGTATCATATTACCGAACCTGAACAATCTTATAAAATAAACTCTAAACAATGTTTTTACATCTACCTAAAAAAATTGCTGTTGGCTTAATGGCCCTTTCTGTTACAGCAATGTCTTTATTTATTGTATCCTGCCAAAAGGAACTAAGCGGTGAAGGTTTTAATGTGACTGAAACACCACCCGATCTCACCACCAAAATTGCAGCCTCCGTTTCTGGTTTTGTAACCGACGAAGCAGACGCTCCCGTACAAGGCGCCACTGTACAGTTTGGTACAAGCACTGCTAGTACTGACAAATACGGCTATTTCGAATTCAGCAATGTGCAGGCAATAAAAAATGCTGCAGTGGTTACTGTATTAAAACCCGGTTATTTTAAAGGAATAAAAACATATATCGCTGCTGAAAACAAAAGCGGTTTTTTCCGTATAAAATTATTGCCTAAAACCACACAAGGCAATTTTGATGCAGCTGCCGGTGGCACCGTTACACTCACTAATGGATTGTCAATTGTATTTCCTGCCGCTGCAATAAAACTTGCCGCAGGCGGTGCGTACTCAGGCCAGGTAAATGTAGCTGCACAATGGATAAATCCAACGGCTGCTGACCTTGTAAAAATTATGCCCGGCGACCTGAGGGGTTTGGATGCCCAGGGTTTTATGAGAACACTTACCACTTATGGCATGGCGGCAGTCGAGTTAACCGGTAGTGCTGGTGAATTATTACAAATTGCAGACGGCAAAAAAGCAAGCATGACTTTTCCTATACCATCAAGCTTATCTGGTGCTGCTCCTGCTGACCTTCCTTTATGGTCGTTTGATGAAACAAAAGGCTTATGGAAACAGGAAGGACAGGCAATAAAATCAGGCAGTAATTATGTAGGTGAGGTAAGCCATTTCTCTTTCTGGAACTGTGATGTGCCTAGTAATTTCGTTCAATTCAATTGTACCATACGGGATTCTGATGGCAGCCCCATTCCCTTTGCACTGGTAAAAGTATCAGTAGTGGGTTCGCAAAGTTCAGGATATGGCTACACTGATTCATCTGGCTATACAGGTGGTGCGGTACCCAATAATGCACAATTATTGCTTGAAGTATTCCCTTATTATGGCTGTGGCAGCCCCGTTTTCTCACAAACATTTACCACTACCAATACCACTGCATCATTAGGCGTACTTACTATTCCGTCCAGCAGCATTTCTTCTGCACAGGTTAGCGGTACTGTTACTAACTGCGCCAACGCTCCAGTTACCAATGGATATGTAATTATGTATTCAAACAACCAGTATTTCAGGCATCCGCTTAACAATGGTGCTTTTGATTTTGCATATATGCTTTGCAATGGAACTGAGCAGGTAAGTTTTATAGCGGAAGATATTGCAGGAGGAGAGCAAAGTACTTCACTTTCTTATACACTCAATACAGGAAATAACCCTGTTGGCAACCTGCAGGCATGTGGTGTTACTACTGAACAGTTTATCAATTATACACAGGATGGTGTTGTCTTTACTTATACATCACCTACAGATTCGTTTATTATGTACAGCAATACGCAATCTGTACCAACATCTATTTACATTTTCGGGACCAGTATGATAGCCGGTGGCCCTAATGCAACAACTGTTTCACTTGCCTTTACCGAAACAGGAATTGCGGCAGGCAGCACACAACAATTGTTAAGTTTTGGTTCAGACTCATTACAGATAAGCGCCCCAATTGATGTAAACATTACAGAATACGGGGCCGTAGGGCAGTTTGTTGCTGGTAATTTTACCGGGACATTGCTGAATCCTCCACCAGCAAATACACCGACAAGCGTTACCTGTAGTTTCAGGGTACGAAGAACGAGATAATTAATTTTTCATAGATATTAAAAATGCTCCCCAGGTTGTTGGGGAGCATTTTTATTTTACAGCCTTCAACACTTACTTTTGCATTCACCAAAACGATCACTCCTAAATTCTTTTCAATGGCTTCAAAAATTACGATGGGCAGCAATGGTAAATTAAATGTGCCCGACAATCCGATCATCCCATTTATTGAAGGCGATGGCATTGGCCCTGAAATATGGACCGTAGCAGAAAAAGTGTTTAATACAGCAGTGGAAAAAGCATACAATGGCACCCGTAAAATTGAGTGGAAAGAAATACTGGCTGGTGAAAAAGCATTTAAACAAACGGGAGAATGGTTGCCTGCTGAGAGCCTGCAGATCGCAAAAGACTATATCGTTTCAATAAAAGGGCCTTTGACAACTCCCATTGGTGGCGGCATCCGTTCATTGAATGTTGCCATGCGGCAGGACCTTGATCTGTATGCCTGCGTACGTCCTGTAAAATGGTTTAAAGGTGTGCCTTCGCCTGTTGTTCATCCGGAACATGTGAACATGGTTATTTTTCGTGAGAACACTGAAGATATTTATGCCGGCATTGAATGGAAAGCCGGCAGTGCGGAAGCAAAGAAGTTTGAAAAATTTTTGATCGAAGAAATGGGTGTAAAGAATATCCGTTTCCCCGGCGACAGTAGTTATGGTGTAAAACCCGTTTCTTCTGAAGGTTCTAAACGGTTAGTGCGTTCTGCGATTGAGTTTGCTTTAGAAAACCTTTTGCCTTCTGT
>JAZKGV010000067.1:11931-12183 GCA_040385725.1 Bacteroidota bacterium
AAAACCTGGGGTTATGAAGTAGCAAGACAGGAGTTTGGCGATAAAACATTTACCTGGGATGAATGGGACCAGTTAAAAAAAGATCATGGCGAAGCACATGCCAACGAAGTGCAACGCAAAGCTGTGCATGAAGGAAAGCTGCTCGTAAAAGATATTATCGCAGATAACTTTTTACAACAGATATTAATTGCACCGCAGGATTTTTCTGTGGTGGCTACATTGAATTTGAATGGCGATTATATTTCTGATGCA
>JAZKGV010000068.1:0-1766 GCA_040385725.1 Bacteroidota bacterium
TATGTTTATCCTAACCCTGGAGGGGCGGCTGTAACGGGCGGCATTGTTTACAGGGGCACTGTGTCTCCTGCTATGTATGGCTATTACCTGGCTACTGACTTTTATACCAATGATTTTTACATTATTAACCCGGATGGCAATGGTGGATGGACAACAAATGTGCAGGCGATCACTCCGTCAGTAACAGGTATTTCAGATTTTGGTGAAACAGAAACTGGTGAGGCTTACGTTGTATCATTAACTGCGGGTGCAGTGTATCGTATAAATGCTGTGGAAGGTGGGCCTGTACCTGTGACACTTGTAAATTTTAGCGGCAGTGTGGTCAATAAGCAGGTAGAGTTGCATTGGAAAACTACATTGGAACAGCAGTTGAAATTATTTGATATCGAGTTTAGTGTTGATGGAAATGCATTTGCTTATGCAGGAACAGTGCAGGCACAAAATGCAGCCACCGACGCTGACTACAGCTTTACACATACTACAAATGTTACCGGCGCTGTTTTTTACCGCTTAAAAATGAAGGATGAAAATGGCAGGTACAGCTATTCAGGAATTATCAGGGTGGACCTGGGCAAGAAAGGAACTTTGCTTGTTTCCCCTTCTGTAATATCGAATGGTATCATTAATATTAATCTTTCAGACGAAGCAGTTTATTCATCAGTGGAAGTGATAAGCAGTACCGGCACAATTTTGATCAAGAGGGATGTACAGAGGCAAACAGGGCGTGTGAGTATTTCTTCTTCGGAACTGCCACCTGGCATTTATATAGTAAGGTTTATAAATAAACAATTTGATGTGGAAACACAAAAGATAGTGATACAGTAAATCCATAGGTATCGTTATAAAAGATGCCGGTCAGAATGGCCGGCACTTTTATTTAATGGGATCATTCTTTCCTTTACCGAAAGAAAGAGTAGCAGAACAGGTTTGCAACCTGTCTGCCGGCAGGCAGGGAATGCGGCGCATAGCTTTTTTGCCCGTAACAAAGATTTAACTACCCCATTAATTCAATAGAATAAAAAAATTGACGTTTGTATTGAAAATACTTTTATTTTTGCTCTCTCAAAACAAACATTGTAAGAAGTGAAACAAAACAGTTTACATATTAACACTAACAGCAGCTTTGCCTGCGTTTTTGTAAATGTGCCTTCTAACAGCCCACGACGCCATCCTGGATGCTGATAGGCCGAGCAATCTCAGAGTTGCCCCTGTCAGTGAAAAAAGCCCCGGACTTACAAACAAGTTTTCTTCATTACAACACATCTATTTTTTCCAGTGGAAACAAATAATATCATCATAAGGGTGGCCAATATTGGCGACATCCATTATGCAAAAAACATTACAGACGAAATGGAATCGTCTGCCAAAGCAAGGGGCACCGGCATTGCCAAACGCAGCCCTGATTACATAGAGAAAAAAATACTGGAAGGTAAAGCAGTGATTGCTGTCAGTGACAAAGATGAGTGGATCGGCTTCTGCTATATTGAAGCCTGGGAGCATGGAAAGTTTGTTGCAAACAGCGGATTGATCGTTGCGCCTGTTTACCGCAAGAGTGGCGTGGCAAAGCAAATCAAGAAAAGGATCTTCGATCTGTCGAAGGAAAAATATCCGGATGCAAAGATCTTTGGATTGACAACAGGTCTTGCTGTAATGAAGATAAACTCTGAACTCGGTTACGAGCCTGTAACATATTCGGAGTTGACAGATGATGAAGAGTTTTGGGCTGGGTGCAAAAGCTGTGTGAATTACGATATTCTCATGAGTAA
>JAZKGV010000069.1:0-11683 GCA_040385725.1 Bacteroidota bacterium
GAGTATCAATTGTCTGCTTTTTATCCCAGGGGCATTTTTCCCTCAGGTCATCCATAATTTTTACGAGTCTTTCAAACCCAGTTTCGTTCATATTTTTTTATTTAACTTTTTTACACACTAAAGAAAGAAAGTAACAGGAATAATACAAACAGTAAAGCTAACACTGTTAGAAATACTATAGTGAGAATAATAAATTTAAGAAGTGTTTTGCCCCAGCCTTGCCTGTAAAAATTCTGCATGGCCCTGTATAAATAAAAGAAAATAGAAAATACAAGAATAAACCTTACAACCGTCAACAACGTCCAGCCGGCATTTGCATTTATCTTGCCGATCGACAAAGAGAAAAACATCACAATAAAAATAAAAATGTAAAAGTGCAAACTGAATATGCCATGGCTTACATAGTAAAATTCTTTCCGCCTGGCATAAAGCAGCTTTAGCAAAAGGGCCAATATTGGTAAGGATACAAATAATATCTGCGGCATTTTATGCAGGAATATTTCAATCATGTCTTTAAATTCTTCCTGCTTGTTGTCCTTATACTTTTCATTCATTTCTATTCCTTTGTAATTCAGCCTTCGTTCCAGCCAGTTATCATCAATTGCACCACTTTGTAATAAAGAGTCGTATTCCAGTTTTGACTTATAGATGGTGGATGAAAATTTTATCCCTTTTGCGGAATTATCGAGTGCATTATTTATGACACTGTCATAGTATTTATTGAATTCATTACGAGTCATCGGCAGGGAAGGTTTGCCATCTTCTTTATTGATATTGGTTGTGTAAGCAGCAAAGTTTACGGAGTCCATCGCATCCACTTGCTTAAGCGTTTTGCCATTAATGGTTGAGTTCTCAACAATTTTATGTTTGTTTCCTTTAAAAAAAGTAAAGAAGAAAAGAAAGAAAAAAGCGGAAGTAAAAATGTACATCCGAACAGGGTTGAGATAACTGGCACGCCTTCCCCTTGCATATTCTGCCGGCAAAAAACCTGGGCGTGTTATAAGTAACCATAAAGTGCTGAAAAATTTTCCATCAAAATGGGTGATGTCCTGGAAAAAATGATTGATGAGGTGCCATGCAGATTCTTTTGGTTCAATATTTTCCTGTCCGCAAATATGACAAAACCTTCCTTCAACATGTGCATTGCAGTTAAGGCAGTTCTTATCTTTTCGCTCTTTTAAATGACTCACTAACAGGAATTTGGTTAAAAATAATCAAAAAAGTTATCGGCAAAACTTTTGTTATGGGGGTTCCCGGCAATTTTGTATCCTAAACGGTATAACTTGTGCAGGTGATGTGTGTAAATAAAAAACACGTTATCTTAATTTTACTTTCTTTTGAAACAAAAATGAAAATGAACAAACATTTTTTTGCTGTCATTTTTTTTGCTGCATTAATGCAACAGAAGCTACAGGCCCAATTTTACCACAAAGACATTATCAGTATAAAACAGGCAAATGATGAAATACTGTTGTTCCGGCAGCAGAAAGTAAAACACGTTATTGTGCACAGCTTTGAAGCAGATGGTGCAGCAAGCGAAGGGTTTTCCTGTGAAAAAAAAATAAGTAAGGATTACAAAACTGTTGAAACCATCACAGGCTCTGCAGCAACAGCCAGTTCCACATTAGTATCAACATACAACAGCAAAGCACAGCTTGTACAATCTTCAGACAGTTCTGAAATCACAGCCGCTTCTACTTTGTACGAGTATGACGATAAGGATAACATTAAAAGGATCACTGCCTATAATCACAGCAGCGATGATGATTTTGCCACATCTCTCAAAGAAGTGCATGAATATACTTATAATGAGAAAAGCCAACCGGTAAAAATGCTGCGGATTAAAAATGACAGAGATACAATGGAGGTTGATTTTTTATTGGATACAAATGGTAATGTAACAGATGAAATAGAAAAAATACCTCATGGGAGGCATTACTATTACTATTACAACGACAGGAACCAGCTTACCGATATTGTACGGTATAATATCATCACAAAAAAAATGAAACCTGATTTTGTTTTTGAATATAATGATAAAGGCCAGTTGGAAATAATGTTAACCGTGGATGAAGGTGTTGCTAAAAGTTATTACGACCAAAAGGAAGAAGCCAGTTATTTTACCTGGCGTTACTTTTATAATGATGAGGGCTTAAGAATAATTGAAAAATGTTTTTCGGGCAGGAGCAAACTGCTGGGTTATGTGGAGTATGAATATGAATAAAAGCAAAACCCTCCCGGTAAAATCGGAAGGGCTTTTGCTTTATACTTGTTGTTTACCGCTCAGTTTTAGTTGCCTCCTTTGATCCTTCTGGCTTCACTTTCCAAACCTGTTTTCCTGTCCCTCGATTGTTTTATCTGGCTGCTGCCAAAGCGCCATGTAAAGTTTGCACGGAATGTGCGGCTTTCCCATTGGCCGCGGCCATTTACATACAAGCCACCAAAATCATTTACAGATTTCCAGGGATTGGTAAAGAATATATCAGTTACTGATAATTTAATAGATGCCCTCTTTTGCAAAAATTGTTTTTGGATACCAAAATCCAGGTTACCCATTGGCTTCACTTTCCAGGTACCGCCCCAAATTGACGGGCCATTAAACCAGCCGCTTATTTCTGTGCTGTAATCTTTACCAAGAGTAAATGATTGCTGCAGGTAAGCTCCGTACATAGGAATGTTTACTTTCACATCATTTTCTCCAATTTTCCCTCTGAACTGCTGGTAATTGGCCCAAAAATTAATATAGCCATTCCACCATGGTTTTATCGGTGTGGGGGAGCCAATGTTAAAACTTAGGATCTGTTGTGATGCAAGGTTTTTTTGTTGCAAATAGGTAGCATTGCGTATAGTATCTGTTGCCTCTGTTGCAAAGTCGTTTACATAACTATAACCAAGCGTTGTATTGACAAAGCCCATGAATGTATGAGTTAGTTCCACATTATGAGTGTATTGGGGTTTCAAAAATGGGTTGCCCCTTTGATAGGTTAATTCGTCTAGTTTATTTTCAAACGGGTTCAGGTCCTGGTATGTTGGCCTGTCTATCCTGCGGCTATACGTTAAGTTCAGTGAATGCTTCTGATTGATATTCCATGTAACAGCAGCAGAGGGAAACAGGTTAAAGTAATGGCGTTTTACACTATCCTCAGGTTTTTTTACACCATTTGCTCTTGTTAATTGGCCATCACTGTTTGTTTGTTCGCCTCTTACGCCTGCCTGTATGCTCCACTTTTCATTCAGTTGCTGTTGATAGTTGATATATGCAGCATTTACATTTTCCTTATAAGTAAAAGAACTGCTGCGGTCAAGTTGCATCACCGGTTTATCCAGTGCCGTGTCAGTAAAAAAGTCAAATGTATTTTTTGTATTTACAAAAGATACTTTAGCTCCATAGCCCAGTTTGCCTTTTCCTAAACGTTGTTCAGCATCAATTTTAGCTGTATAAATATCAATATCCGTTGGCGTATTATTCCTGTTTACTACCAGGGCATTATTTGCCGGGTTGGGGTATTCGTAGCTGTTTGGTTGTATGCTGCTGCCCTTGCCACGAAAAATACCATAGTCAGCATCAAAGTTAATTTCACGGCCACTGGTATCGGCATACCTGTAGTTCAGGTTAAAGTTAGCATTCGTTCTTTTGCCCGGTATTCTATTGTTTGCAACAAGATCGTATTGGTATGTATTGGTAGGTACATAGCTTACTACAGATCTGCCATTGCTTGCCCAGTTTGTTCGGGCAAAATTGCCATTTGCCATCACACCAATCGTATTTTTATTATTGATAAAGTAATCGATGCCACCTTTTACATTGTAGCTCTTGTCATCACTTTTCATTACATTAACCTGGTCATACAAGGTATCTTTTTGTATCCTGTAGAGTGTCATCTTATTTTCATACATGCCGATATTGCCACCCACATTGCCAAACACATTTATTTTTTTATCCCTGTAGTTAAGGTTTACTGAACCATTGCCTTTAGGTGTAATGCCCTGTACAAAACCCGTATTGATACTTCCGTTAGTGCCAAATTTTTTATTTTTCTTCAGCCTGATGTTCACAATACCGGCATTGCCACTGGCATCATACTTGGCGCTTGGGTTGCTTATCATTTCTATGGCTTCAATATCATTACTGTTGATGCTGCGTAAATACGCCGCCAGGTCTTTTGTATCAAGTTGTTGCATTTTGCCGTCAATATAAACTCTTACACCTGTTTTGCCTTTCATACTGATGTTGTCATTATTATCAACCTGCACACCGGGGCTTTTCTGCAACAACTCCAGTGCGTTGCTTCCCTGTGCATTAATGCTGGCTTCAACATTAAAAACGGTTTTATCTGCTTTTACTTCAATCAGCGGTTTTTTTGCAACAATAGTTACTTCTTTTAATTTACCTGTACTGTTTTGAAGTGTAGCTGGTTTAACCATAACTGCCTCGCCAGTTTTCTTTTCAAACACTGAAGAGTATTGCTGTTCAAAACCAACACTACTGTAGCTTAAAAGAAAATTACCTTCTTTTGAAGTATTGATTTCAAAATCACCGGCAGCGTTGGTTACATCCGTTTTTACCAGCCCGGAATCGGCAGCATTTAATAAAGAAACAGTAACAGATTGCAATGGCTTGCCTGAACCATCTTTTACGTTACCTTTTACCACTGATGGGCTCTGGGCAAAAGCACTGTTGCCCAACAATATTGTAAACAAGGTGAAGACAATAAAGAACTTTCTCATAACTAATTAATTTTTGTTTTTCATGCTATTTTGAAACGCAAAGAAATTTGAAAAGTTACACTTTGTTGTTTCTTATTGGATGAGTTGTGGTATTTATCGCATGAACGGCGGCGGGCATCACATACCTATGTGATAAAAATGCTTTTTGTTACTGGTAAAGCTTATATGGCCCGGCATTTAATTCAGTTATACAACATTGTTTTATACAACTAAGAGGAAAAAACAATAGATTTGATGTAAGCAATGCCGCCAGGCATAAAAGGTTAACCAATCAAATCACACTCCCATGCAAAATTTTTCAAAAGCCGAAAGAATTGCAGTAGCCCTGTATTTTATTTGGTTTTTTTTACAACTGGCTTTATTTTTTTACGCTGATGAGGACCCTGACAATGCTCTTTTTTGGCCTTTTACGTCAGGTGATAAAGCACTTAAATCCACTTATGATGTATTGGAGTTTGTGGTATATGCAGGAGCGCCGCTTATTTTCTTTATAGCTTACAGGATTGTATTTGGCAATGACCGGGAAACATCATCCGGAAGGCGACATTCTTCATCCAGTTTTTTTATTGCATTTCTGGACGAAAAAATAAAAGCAGAGGAATTAACGCAAAAATTAAATGAACTGCAAAACCGCACTGTCAGCTATAATTATTTGAACGAATTAAAGGCTGACAAAGAAAAGGTCACCAGTCATAGTATAAACAATTGGTTCGACAAGATCGAGATAAAAAAGAAGTACAAAGAGTTTGAAAGCTGAATTCCCACGATCAAAATTTTGTAAATAAAGCCTCTCTATTTTTGATGAATAGGCAGGTTTGTATTTGTCGGGGATGGCCTACTGTAATATGCTTTATTCCTCTCGAAATTTTGCAAACAAAAAAGCCTATCCATTTAAAATGAATAGGCAGGTTTGTATTTGTCGGGATGGCAAGATTCGAACTTGCGACCTCCTGGTCCCAAACCAGGCGCGATAACCGGGCTACGCTACATCCCGAACTTTAAAATATCTGACAGGGCTTATTGGGAAAACCCTGGCACAAAAAAATAAGAACGTCTTTTTTTGCGGAGAGGGTGGGATTCGAACCCACGGTACAGTGTTACCCGTACGACGATTTAGCAAACCGTTCCTTTCGGCCTCTCAGGCACCTCTCCAACCTGCCCTTATTTTTTTAAGGGGTGGCAAAAATACACATCCACACCTTATCTCCCAAAACTAAATATAAAAAAAAGAGTTTTTTTTTCAGGGATTGAAATAGGTATGAATTTCTTCCGGGAAACCGGTGTTTCTTTCAGCCCTTAAAAATTGGGCTAATGGCCGGACTGGAAATCTAATACAACGGGTTGAACAATACCACTTTTATCATTTACACACTAAAAAGAATAGATTTTCCTGGCGATTTAAATTTTCACCAGGTTATTCTTTTTATTACGTTTAATTTTTTCGGGCAAAGAGGCCAGCACCTCTTCTTTTAACACATCTACTAATTTTTTCTTTACATAGTTGCGGTGGGTTACAAGGCTTACTTCCCTAACCGGCACCGGGCTTTTGAAATGCCTTACCATGTTTAGCTGTTTTACAGAAAAATCATAAGTCGCCATTTCGGGTAAAATGGTAACGCCCTTGTTCATTTCCACCATCTTGCGAAGCGTTTCAATACTGCCTGATTCATATTCAAAATGGCTGTGTACTTTATTTTGTTTTTGTAGTTCACACAGGTTCATCACCTGGCTGCGGAAACAATGGCCTTCTTCCAGCAACCACAGTTCATCAAGGTCAATATCATCTGCCAACACATAGTTTTTCTTAAAAGCCGCATTACTTTTTGAAACATAAGCCACCATTTCTTCATAAAACAATGGATGCTCCACCAGGCTGCTTTCCTGTAGGGGCGTTACCAATAAGCCTGCATCAATTTTTCCTGATTTTAATCTCTCTATTATTTGTCCGGTAGTAAGTTCTTTTATTTTAATTTTTACATCAGGGTATTTAGTAAAGAAGTTTTGTAAAAACACCGGCAACAGGTAAGGTGCCAATGTAGGGATAATGCCAACCCTTAATTCTCCTTTTAATGTTCCCTGGTGGTCTTTTATCATCTGCTCCATCATTTTCACTTCATGCACAATGGCCCTTGCCTGCACTAATATTTCTTCGCCGATTTCTGTTGGTATTACAGGTTGCTTACTTCGGTCAAAAATTTTAGTGTTCAGTTCTTCCTCCAATTTTTGAACCTGCATACTTAGTGTTGGCTGTGTAACAAAGGAGTGTTTTGCGGCTGTAGAGAAATGCCTGAACGTATCAAGGGCAATAATGTATTCCAATTGCGTTATAGTCATTCAACAAAAATAGAGATTATCGATATGATTATAATAAATATCAATAAAAATTATGAAAGCAGATGAGTACATTTGTCGGGCAACACAAACCATTCACCCCAAAATATATTTGTATGAGCGACAAACAGCAAAACAAAAAACTCACCACCGCATCAGGCAGGCCTTATTCAGAAAATGAAAACACACAGAGTGTTGGATCAAGAGGGCCATTGCTGTTACAGGATTTTATTCTTCATGAAAAGATGGCGCACTTTAACAGGGAGCGTATACCGGAAAGGGTGGTGCATGCAAAAGGAAGTGGTGCATTTGGAACATTTACTGTTACACATGATATCACGAAATACACAAAAGCAAAGATCTTCAGTAAAATAGGTAAGCAAACAAAACTGCTTTTACGTTTTAGTACAGTTGGTGGGGAAAAGGGAAGCGCTGATACTGAAAGAGACCCACGTGGCTTTGCAATAAAATTTTATACGGAAGATGGCAACTGGGACCTGGTAGGAAACAATACACCTGTGTTCTTTGTAAAAGACCCTAAAAAGTTTGGCGATTTCATTCATACACAAAAAAGAGATCCCCGTACTAACTGCAAAAGCCCGACAATGATGTGGGATTTCTGGAGCCTTAACCCGGAAAGCCTTCACCAGGTGTTGATATTAATGAGCGACCGCGGTACCCCTTACGGATACCGTCATATGGATGGTTTTGGAAGCCATACTTTTTCATTGATCAATGAAAAAAATGAAAGGGTATGGGTGAAGTTTCATTTTAAAACTGCACAGAGTATTAAAAATTTTTTAAACGATGAAGCAACTGAAATGAAAGGCAAAGACCCTGATTTTGCACAAAGGGACCTGGTGGATGCGATAGACAAAAAGGATTTCCCCAAATGGAATTTGAAGATACAGGTGATGACAGAGGAACAGGCAAAAACATTTAAGTATAATCCTTTTGATCTTACTAAAGTGTGGCCACATGGCGATTTTCCATTAATTGATGTTGGTGTACTTGAGTTAAATGAAGTACCTAAAAACTTTTTTGCAGAAGTTGAGCAGAGTGCTTTTGCACCGGCACATGTAGTGGATGGTATTGGTTATTCACCGGATAAAATGTTACAGGGCCGTTTGCTTTCTTACCCGGATGCACACCGTTACAGGTTGGGTGGCAACTACGAGCAAATACCGGTGAACCGCTGCCCGTATGCAGTGAACAATTACCAACGTGACGGTATGATGGCAGTAAACGGAAATGGTGAGGATGCACCCAACTATTTCCCCAATAGTTTCGATGATATATATGCAGACCAGGGTTATAAGGAACCTGCACAGCAGTTAGAATCATCTGTTGCAGATTGGTATGATAGAAATGGAGAAGGAGAGAATGATCATTATACACAGCCAGGTTTATTGTACAGCAAAGTGATGAATGATTATGACCGTCATAACCTGGTGAGCAATATTGTTGGTGCTATGAGCGGTATTAGCGGGCCAAAGAAGGATTTAATTATAAACAGGCAATTGTGCCATTTCTTCAGGGCTGATATGAAACTAGGCGCTGCGGTTGCAAAAGGATTAGGTGTGGATGTAGATGCGGTGATGGGCGGAATGAATGGAAACCATGAAGCAAAAGTTGCAATGGAATCAGCATAAATATATTAAACCTATGAACTGTAATGGCCGTCCCCAACATGTTGGGGACGGTTTCTTTTTGTGCCTTATATTGTGGTTAACAATTATTTTGTTGCCAGTGTTTTTTATTTAATTTGCCTGTATCATAATCTGCCACACTTCATCAAATAGAAAGCTGCTTACACACTAAACTATTCTGCATGAGAAATTTTTTACTTGTTCTGCTGTTTGGGTTTGCATTAACTCCAGCTTTTTCACAAGTCACTTATATAGGCATTACCAATCACAATACAGGCTCTGGTTCAAATAACCTGTTTAATAATTATGTGGCAACAGGGCAGCAATGTTATATTGATTGGGAAGTATATTCAGATGGCATGACGAATATGGAGGCCTGTGGTTTCAGAAGCGATTCAAGATTGATATTAAGACGGGAAGGCGATAATGATACTACTTCTGTTGTGGCGTCAGCCCCTGTCATTGTGCCGGGCATCTGTGCCGGTAAAAATGGAAATAATGACCATTATTATGTGGAACTGTCTTCTTATATAGATAAGCCCGGAAGGTATTCAGTGGAAATACAAGCGGACTTACCTAATATGACTTATCCTTTTGAAAATGCTACTACAAAAACCACCTGGAATTACTTATGCCCATCTGCTTATTACTTAACAGGAACAAGTGGCCCTACAGGAAATTATTATACGCCATCAGGTAGTTGTACCGGAGGCCCGGGATTAAGCGACCCTGTGGGCGGGCAGGGTACAGATATGCTGGCAGAAATTTTTTCTTCATTGAAATATTTTACAGTGGGAGAGGTGGGTACTTACAGGGAGATGGTGGTAATGAATGATAATTTTTATGATCTGCCAAAGGGAAAATTTCAACCAGGAAACCCAACATTGCCTGTAAGCCTTAATGGAACAAATGGTATTCCTTCTTACGGTATTTGCCCTGTTGTGGCTGCACCGCAAATAAATATCGGGGGAGAGATAAATAATTTTAAACGTACTGATTGTAGTGCTGATGTTACAGGTGCAGCTTTGTTTTACAGGCTGTATAAAGATGGCACACCGGTTCCGGTCGTCTTCCAATCATTCAATCTTGATTTTAAAGATGATTGCCCTTCCAGTGCCAATGGCCCGGAGGGAAATATCTTTCCAACCGGTGGCTCTTGCCAGAATGCAAACAATATTCTTGACCAACGTTGGCAAACAATGAATGGTGTAAATAATATCCTGCCAGCATCATTTGCTTTAAATGATACAGGCCTTTGGAAAATTGAATTGTTTACAGAAACGTATATGAAAGATTGTACCGGCACTGCATTTACCAGGAATGGGGATACAAGTACTACTTCCTTTACTGTAAACAATCCTGAACTTCCTGGTTCTCCATGCGCCAATGTGATACCAGTGATCTTATCAAGTTTCACTGTTACAGCTTCTGCTAATAATAATATACTCAACTGGAAAGTGGAAGAAGCAACGCAGGTTAAAAACTTTGAAATACAGCGGTCTTTTGATGGTTATGGTTTCCACAGTATTGGAATAATGCCATACAGCAATGGCAAATCATCATTTATTTACAGTGACGCCGCATATCCGGGCACAACAGTTTTTTACAGGATAATTATACATGAGTTAAGCGGCTATTCTTTGTATTCATTTATTGTAAAAGCGAACGGAAAAAACAATGGCATTAAATTGGTTGTTCAACCTGCAGCACAAAGCATAATGGTGAAGCTTGAAAATTTTAATAAAGGAAAATATGATCTTGGTATTATAAATAACGCCGGCAGTTTAGTATCACAAAAGCGGATCGTTATCCCTGCAAATGGAAATGCAAATGTTGCAGTAGCATTAAAAACTGAACTGGCGCATGCTGTTTATTATGCTGTGATAAGGGATGAGCAGGGAAGTATTATTGCCAAAAGCAGTTTTTACTATTAGTATTTAGCAGGGTTTGTGTTAAAAAAATACCGCCTGCACCCGTTTCAAAAAAGAAAAACTAATTTTGATAATCATTAATACAGAAAATATGAAAGCGGCTTTATTGACATTAATGCGATGGAACTTTGTAATACTCCTGCTTGTATTTATTTGTACTGGTGCTGCGGCACAATACAAAGAATTCAAACTCTCCCCCGATGGCGACACATTAAATGCCATTGATAAAAAAGATTTGAAACAAGGCAAATGGGTGAACTCTGTGGGGGAAATACGTGGGGAACCGGGCTATGATGAGGAAGGTGTTTACAAAGATGATAAGAAAACAGGCCCATGGAGAAAATACACAGCCAATGGCGACATTATAGCGATCGAAAATTATAAGTTTGGTGGCAAGGATGGCATACAACAGTATTTTTCTTTTCTTGGTAATTTGGAAAGAGAAGAATCCTGGCGTGGCTACAACCCCGATGCACCGTATGATACCATACCGATCTATGGTACCGGCAGCAATGAAGTAGTGGAGTTTAAAATTGTAAAAGCAGAACAATACAGTGTGCCGCATGGCGATTGGAAATATTACAATCCGCAGGGGCATATTGTTAAGATAGAACATTATGACCGTGGAGGTTTGCAAAAAGATGTCGCCGATAATAAACCTGTGGTGGAAGAAAAGAAAACAAAGGGGAAAGAAAAGCCCCAGGAAATATTGGATTATGAAAAGAAATACAGTAAGAAAAAAAGGGCCCAGATGGAAAGGGATGGAAAAACTTCTTTGTAGGTAAAATCAATTTCAATAAAAAACGCCATTGCTATTGCGGTGGCTTTTTTTATTTACTTATATTTTTTTATTCCTTTTCTTCCATATCTTCTTTTACATCTTCCGGTATTTTCACCAGCAACTTATCAATGCGTTGGCCATCCATATCAATTATTTCAAAAGAAAAACCACGCCAGTCAAAAGCATCGCCGGTTTTGGGTATGCGTTCCAGCTCATGCAGTACAAAACCGGCTACTGTATCAAACTGGTGCTCATCCTCATTC
>JAZKGV010000069.1:11693-13820 GCA_040385725.1 Bacteroidota bacterium
CATTCATCCATTCTGTTTTCTCAAACCGGCTGAGGAAATCATAAAACGTTACCTGTGCATCCACTAAATAAGAACCATCACTGCGTTCTGTAATTTGATATTCTTCCTGTCCACTTTGAGGCACATCACCTACAATAGCTTCCAAAATATCATTTAATGTTATCATTCCCTCTAATGTGCCATATTCATTTACAATAAAACAACTATGAATTTTCGTTGTCTTTATTTTTTCAAGCAATTGGTAAGGCGTATTATTTTCAGGCACAAACAAAGCCGGCTTTACAAGGTCCCTCAATTTGATATGCTCCTCTGCTTTTAGTAATTCTTTTATGTAGATGATACCTTTAATATCATCCACTGTTTTATCACATATCGGGTAAGTGGAATAAATAATATCGCTTGCCTTGTCAATGATTGTTTTTACTGTATCTTCTATATCAAACCATTCTATCTCGGTGCGGTGTGTCATCAGTGCCGTTATCTTTCTATCGCCAAGATGAAATACCCTTTCAATAATTTCTTTTTCTTCTTCCTCAATAGTACCGTGTTCGCTCCCTTCGGTTATCATCGCTTTAATTTCTTCTTCTGTAACAGCACTGTCGCTGGCTGGTTTGATCTTGAAAATTTTAAAGATGAGGGCAGTGATATTATTAAGCAACCAAACCACAGGGTACATCACCGTTGATAAAAAATTAACCGGGCCTGCCACTACTCTTGCAATTTTTTCAGCCCTTAACATGCCGATACGTTTGGGTACCAATTCTCCTAAAATAATAGAGAGAAATGTAACAAGCACTATTATTATAGCGGTGGAAATATCATCGGCATACGGTCTTAATGCCTCAAACTTTGCCACATAAGGTTCCAGGTCTTTACTGAATTTTTCGCCGGAGTACACACCCGTTAAAATGGCAATAAGCGTAATGCCTATTTGTGCAGTTGATAAAAATTTCTCAGGGTTGTCAATAAGGTCAAGCGCTATTTTCGCTTTTTTATCACCTTTATTGGCCTGGCTTTCAAGCCTTGTGCGCCTTGCACTTACAAGAGCAATTTCGCTCATTACAAAAAGCCCGTTAACAACAACAAGTATAAGTAGAATGAAAATTTCAGCCATGTTTTATTGCAGCTTTATATTGATCGGAAAAAAGCTGATTGGTGCAAATATCAGTAATCTGTATCAAATGACTTTTTTAATGTATCAGTAGTGTGCTTGAAATGAAATAAAAAGACCCCACCACAGGTGGGGTCGTAGCTTTTTTGCCAGCGAGTTTATTTTTTGATAAAAGCAGCAGTTTCCTTTTGCCCATCGCTGAATATTGTAACCATATACATGCCTGCGCTTATATGTTGTGCTGGTATTGTTATTTTGTTGTTGCCGGGTGTAATACGGTGTACAGCATTGCTGATCATTTTTCCGGCAACATCTGTGAGCAATACGGTAATTTGTTTTGTTGTGGTGCTTTGGTACACCAATGCTGCATTGCCCGGTGCCGGGTTGGGGTAAACAAACCAGCTGGATGGCGTTCCTTTTTTGTAGTTGATCCTTACTACTTGTGAATAATCAACTGTACCATCCATGTTTAGCACTTTCAGGCGGTAAAAATTGCTACCCGTTGCAAGCGATTCGTCTGTAGTGCTGTATTCGCTGCCCGAAATATTTTTCGGCGTTACATGTTTAAGCAGCGAAAAATCCTTACCGTTCAATGATTTTTCAATTTCAAAATCACGGATATTTTCTTCAAATGAACTTCTCCATTTCAACAATCCTGTTTTATCTTTTAATATGCCGGTGAAATAATCAAGACGGATAGCCAATACAGTCGATGGTACCGGTATGCAACCCTGGTTGTTTATCCAGGTGGTGCCGCCCGTGCCATTGGGAACAATAATACCTCCGTTACCAGCAGGGGCACCACCACCTGGGTCATAATCCTGCAAAGAGGAATTGTAGCTGGCAATGTTTAATGTATCGCCCCCGAGATAGGTATGCAAGGCGCTTATCCTCCTGCTGCTGTTACTAAAATAACCACCACCTGTGTTAGTGCAGGAAGTGCCGCTGCCGCTGCCTGTACCAAACACAACATAGTAAGTAGCCACCGGGCTGCCATTGCCGCAATGATTACTAAA
>JAZKGV010000070.1:0-2497 GCA_040385725.1 Bacteroidota bacterium
TATTGTGCCAAAAAAAGCCTTGCCATTTTTTACGGCTGCTTTGATGGTTTCATTGTTTTGAACCAGCCAGATGAGTTTGGTAGCAGAAAAATAAGGATCAATTACCAATCCTGTTTTTTGCTGTACTGCCTGTTGCTTGTTATTTGCTTTTAACTCATCACAAATGGAAGCTGTTCTTCTGTCCTGCCACACAATAGCATTGTAAATTGGCTTGCCTGTTCTTCTTTCCCACACAACGGTTGTTTCTCTTTGGTTGGTTATGCCGATAGCCGCAATATCCTGCGGTGTTAATCCAGCCTTACTGATGGCTTCTGCTGCCACACCCAATTGTGTACTCCATATTTCCATTGGGTCATGCTCTACCCAACCCGGTTGAGGAAAAATTTGTGTAAACTCTTTTTGAGCAGTAGTGATAATAGCACCGTTATGGTTGAAGATGATAGCCCTTGAACTGGTAGTGCCCTGGTCAAGGGCAAGGATGTATCTGGACATGCAATCAATTTTGTTTTGAAGGTAAAGGAAAGTTGCAGTTTTAAAGAAGGGATTTGGATGGAACCGTAAATAAGAGGTAAAGAAAATCTGAAATTGAGACAACGGTTTTGTTATAATAAGACTCTCATTAAAGGTTAAATGCATTAATTTAGCAACGCCACCTTAAAACTTTTATTTATTACCAAATAATAAAACTTATGAGATGTACATTTTTAGCCCTGTCATTCCTTTTGTCAACATTTGTTCAGGCACAAACTTCAATTCCCGCAGGCAATGTAAGCGGAACATGGACATTGGCAGGTTCTCCTTATTTAATACAGGGAAATATCCTGGTGCCTGATAATATGACGTTGACAGTTGAGCCGGGGGTTATAGTAGAATTCCAGGGACACCACAAATTATTTTGTAATGGCCGCATACTGGCAGTTGGAACCAGTGCACAAAATATCCGGTTCACTACTACAGCAGTTAATATTGTTAATGGCTGGTTAGGCATCAGGTATGAAGATACCCCAACAAGTAACGACTCTTCTTATTTTAAATACTGCATTGTTGAATATGGAAATGTGAATGCAAATCCATTGAATGATCACCTGGGCGGTGCCTTTTATTTCAAGAACTTTTCAAAATGTGTGATTGACAATAGCACCCTGCAAAATAATTCTGCCAAAGATGGCGGCGGGGCAATTTATGGGGACAACTCTTCTCCCAGGATAACGAACAATTATTTTTATAATAATATAGCCCCCTACCAGGGGTATGACGGCATTGAATTAAAAGGGACATCATCAATTATTGATAATAATGTAATGCAGGGATCGGGGATTGCCATTTATAATTCCACCACCACTATTTCAAATAATCATGTAAGTGGAAGCCGGCAGGGAGGTATTACTGCCTTTAACTGTAACCTTGATATCAGGAACAACATTTTTGAAAATAATACAAATAGTAACGGTGCTGGCGGCGGCGGCATTTTAGCTTACGAATGTACCGTGAGGATTGTAAAAAATATTATCCGCAATAATTCAGTCAGCACTTGTGGTGGCGGTATTACACTTTTCGATAATTCAGAAAATAATACGTCTGTAATTTCAAATAACCTGCTGTATGGAAATTCATCAGGTACTCTTACCGGGGGCCGGGGTAATGGCGGCGCCGGTATTTTTTGTGCATTTAACTCTCCGCAAATAATCAACAACACAATATGCAATAACACATCTGGAACATTTGGCGGTGGTTTGTATTGTGTGGCAAATTCAGATCCTGTTGTTCAAAATAATATCATCTACAATAACCTGGCAGCTACAGGCGTGGAAAATATTTATCTTGATGATAACCTGAGCGACCCAACATTTTTTTATAACGATATACAGGGAAATATTGCCGGCATCAATTCAAATGGTAATCCATATACGGGATCAAATGTTGGCAATGTCGATGTGTCGCCGGGCTTTGTTGACCAGGCAAATTTTAATTATGACCTGGCTATTGGCTCTGCCTGTATAGATGGCGGCAATACTGCAACTGTAATTGGTGGAAATGTTCCTGCGTTAGATTTAGCAGAGCGTACAAGAATAAAAAACAACAGGATAGATATAGGCGCTTACGAATACCAGGCTTTTGTTGTGCCTGTGAGGTTATTATATTTTACTGCTCAAAAGAAAGGAAGTACGGGTGTATTTTATTGGCAAACTGAATTGCCATGCAGGGAATTTGAAGTTCAAAGAAGTATCAATGGCACCGATTATAATACAATTTCAATTCTTCCATCCGCAATAAACCAGAGCAGCCACAGGTATTCTTATACCGATCTTCTTCCGACGAAGGGTAAAAATTATTACCGCCTTAAAATGAAAGATGAAAACGGCAGTTATACCTACAGTAATATTTCTGTATTGGAATTCGATGCGTTGGCTGGTAATGTTTTTGTTTATCCTAACCCGGTTTTGTCAAGTGTATTTATAGAATCGAATTTTGCAAATGAAAAAGTATCTGTTAAGCT
>JAZKGV010000070.1:2527-6513 GCA_040385725.1 Bacteroidota bacterium
GCAAATTATTGATTCATCAATTGGCATATAATCAAAAACGGATTGGGGTTCCTGTTGCTAACTTAGCAGGTGGAACATATATACTGGTAATTACAGATGGCGAAAATGTGGTGACAAGAAAAATAGTGAAGACGGGTACTGTGAAATAAATTTATTAAAAATGAAAATCGCCCCGGTAACGGGGCGATTTTCTTATAAAAGAAGGTTTACATTTATTCTGTTACAGCCACTCTTTTTGTCTCTCTCAATCCATCCATCGAAAATATGATTGTGTAAATACCTGCTGGCAGCTCACCCATGTGAATGTGCCCACTGTTTATTCCCTTTTCAGCAGACAGGTCAAGTTTCATTACGGTTTTACCAGCAGCATCAATTACCACAGCTTTCATTTCTCCATCCCTGTCTGAATTAAACTGGAACATGAGATGTCCAACATCCCTGCTAACCGGGTTTGGCGCCATATTGAAGATCAGTTTTTTTACAGCGGCATCATTACGGATAAGTTTTACAGATGATAAACTGAATTTGCCATCCTTGTCAACTGCTTTTATCATATAGTACACATACCGGGCATTCATGTTAAGGTCTTCATCCCTGAAACTGTACGATTGCAATACATCAGCATTACCAATGGAATTTACACGGCCCGCTTCCACATACTCTTTTCCATCAATACTTTTTTGAATGGAGAAGTAAGAAAGATTTTGTTCTGAAGCAGTTTGCCATGTTGTAACAACACTTTTATTTGAATAAGATGCATTAAAATTTTTAAGCTGTACCGGCACCACACCGCTGGCAGTAAAAGTGCCCACCATTCCTGTAATACCATCGTTGCTATGTATCTCACAATAATACCGGTAGCTGCCTGATCTTGTAACTGTGTAAGAATAAGATGTGGTAACGCTACCCGGTGAACCACTGTTTATAGCGGCAGCGCCGGCAGGAACAGCGCCCATAGGGTTGGTGGTTACATTATGAAAATTACCTCCACCAAAATTAAATTGTATCACATCACCCACTAATACATTGGGAATATTAGATGGTGAGAACTGGAAGTTGCTAACGGTAACATTAAAAGTAGTGGCATGAGAAAGGATGGATATAAACAATACGAAAACCGAAATGGTAAACTTTTTCATGATGTATTTTTTAAAATATATGGTAACTGAAAAAAAGGCTGGCTCTTTTATTACGGGGAAAGATTTTAGAAGGTTGCCACGATAATAATTTTCATTTCCTTTTTAAAGGCAGTTATATTTATCTTTAAACAAATTTTATTGATAAAGCCTGCTTTATGAAAAATATACTGTTTGCATTTTTGTTTATTGCTGCTCTTTTTTCCTGCTCAAAAAAAGAGGATGCACCTGGTGCACAAAATCAACCTCCATCAGCCAATGCAGGCACCGATATATCTGTCAGCTTTCCTCAAAGTACCGTTACGTTAAATGGTTCAGTTTCAAGCGATCCTGATGGTAGCATTGTATTATATCAATGGAAGGATATCAGTGGGCCAACAAGCAGCAGTATTGCAAATGCAAACTCTGCAAGTACTTTAGTGAATGGGCTGGTGGCTGGTGTATATGTATTTGAATTAAAAGTTACAGATAATAAAGGCGCAACTGCTGTTGATAATGTACAGGTAACAGTGCTGGCTGCCCCGGAATTTGATCCGCCAACTTATGGAACACCGTACACAGGTGTGCCTGCTACAGAAGATATGGTGATGTATGAAATAAATGAACGGGCATTTAGCCCCACAGGTAATTTCCAGGGCATTATCGACAGGCTGGATTCAATAAAGGCACTGGGTGTAAATGTGATCTGGCTAATGCCCATTCATCCCATCGGTATTACAAGAACAGTTAACTCCCCTTACTGTATAAGAAATTATAAAGAAGTAAATGCCGAGTTTGGTTCATTAGGTATTTTAAGAGACCTGGTATCGCAGGCGCACCAAAAAAATATGGCTGTGATCATTGATTGGGTGGCAAATCATACGGCATGGGATAATCCGTGGATAAGCAACACATCGTGGTACACACAGGATGGCGCAGGTAATATTGTTATTCCGCCTGGCACCAACTGGAATGATGTGGCAGACCTGGATTTCAATAGTAATGATATGCGCCTGGCAATGATAAAAGCAATGAAGTATTGGGTATTGGCGGCGAACGTGGATGGCTTTAGAACTGATGCTGCAGACATGGTGCCTTTTGATTTCTGGAAACAGGCAATTGATACGTTGAAAAATATGCCTGGCCGCAACCTTATCTTTTTAGCAGAAGGAGGACGGGGCGATCATTTTAATGCAGGCTTTCAAATGAATTTTGCATGGGACTTTTACAATACTTTAAAAAATGTTTTTGGAAGTAACGGAGCAGCCAGCACCCTGTTTACCACCAATACAAATGAGTATAATGGGGTACCTGCCGGTAAAAAGAAATTGCGTTTTACCACCAATCATGATGAGAGTGCCTGGGATGCCACACCCATAACAATATTCAATGGAAAGGCTGGCGCATTGGCTGCGGAAGTAATTGCTGCATACTTAAATGGTGTGCCGTTAATTTACAGCAGCCAGGAAGTAGGCAGGGCAACCACGGTTCCTTTCTTTAGTAATTCGCCCATTGACTGGACGCAGAATTATGATATGAAGTTGGCATATAAAAACATCTTTGCTTTTTACACCAGTTCAAATGCGTTGAGAAGAGGAACTGTTACCTCATTTGCCAATAACGATATTGTTTGCTTTACAAAAATATCCGGAGCTGAAGAAGTATTGGTAATGGTAAATACAAGAAACAATACAGTCAACTATACACTGCCTTCATCACTGGCCACCACATCATGGATCAATGCCTTTGATAACAGCGCTGTTAATTTATCAACCAACTATTCTTTTGGGGCTTACCAGTATGTTGTTTTAAAAAGATAATTCTTCTGAATTTTTTAAAAGTGTTTTGCAAGGTTTTGTAATTACGATAAAAATCGTTTAACAAAACCTTGCAGCGTTTTAACACCTGCCATTTCGTTTCAGCTTTTTCTTTGTGTGGCCTTTTATTTACTCACCTTAAACCTTCCAGTATGCCACACAAAAAGAATTACCTTTTACTTTTTGCTGTTATCCTGTTTGCAGTTAGCTGCCAAAACAAAAAAACAAAACAGGAATATGATAGCGGCATTGGTTCTGTAACTGCTAATGATACAGTAGCTGCCAATTATGCAGAAGCAATAAGCATGAGCACTTACAACGATGCTTACAGCAGCAGCATCACCCAAAAATTTATTGTAAAACAAAAAAGAGTTACGGTACTCACAGGTAAAAAAGGATTGAAAGTAACAGTAAACCCTGCAGAGCTTGTAACAGAAGATGGCGAGCCGGTGAATGGCAACATCGCAGTAGAAATGGTGGAACTTACGAGCAGCGAAGACCTGTTTAAAAGCAATGCTGCCACTATGAGCAATGGAAGATTGCTTGCTTCCGGCGGTAGTTATTTTATAGGTATGGAATGCAATGGAAAAAAACTGAAGTTGAAAGGAGAGCATACCATTAAAATGGAATTCCCTCAATTGAAAGAAGAGGAGATGGAATTGTTTTATGGCGATAGAGACAAAGAAGGGAATATTAACTGGACAAAAGCCGATGAGCCGTTATCATTTAATTCCACGCCTGATAAAATTGCAGTAAGAGCTGTATACAATCCACCTTTCCCGGATAACGAACAAAGAAAAAGGTATAAGAGCAGGTTTAGGCTTTACAAAAGATTAAATGATACTGTTTATTACAATGATAAACTAATATCAATAGAAAGATTAGTGCATACCCTTAAAGAAAACGGCGTGGATAAAAACATTGATACATTATTGATACCGGCGTATGATTTTTATTATGGGCTTGAATACAACCGCAATTATACATACGATACCATCAAACGTTACCGCATTGTTTCCTGTAAGGATATTGAAGATGATATTGTATACAGGGA
>JAZKGV010000070.1:6523-14960 GCA_040385725.1 Bacteroidota bacterium
AGCAGAGAAAAAAATAACAGCAGAAAGAGATGCAGCAAACCGCCGGTACAATGCAGAATGGTGGAAACAAAATGATGACGGAACTTTAGAAAGTAAAATTCAACGGTACTATGCACCATCATCAGTAAAAAAATTAGGGTGGATCAATTGCGACAGGTTCTATGAATCTCCGCAACAGATCGAGACACCAGTGGAGTTGCCTACCTTATTCACCAAAGCAGATGTGCAGTATTTCCTCATCTTTAGATCTTTTAACGGATTAATGAGTGGAAAGTTGATGAAGAATGAAAAGAAGGAATATGTGCTGGCTAACCTGCCAAAGGGAGAGAGGGTAACTATTATAGCATTTGCAAAACAAAATGGACAGGTATATAATTGTAGCGAAGATTTTACTATTGTTCCGGGCAAAACAATAAAGCCTGCATTTAAAGAAATTTCAACAGCTGAAATAAAGAAAATGTTTGGCAGCAATATTTTGATGTAACCAGGAAATAACTGCTGGCATGGTTTTATAGTTACAATATGTAACTATAAAACCATTTTTTATGTCAATAAACTTATTAGAAAAGGTAGTACAGTATGTTAACTGTCCTCCTTTAAAGAAGATAGACCCGAATACACAAGATGAAGGCATCCAACACTATACATTTGAGCAGGCGGCAATACCTGCGGTGCTTACAGCAATGTATAAATATGTGCAATCCGATCCGGGAGCAGAAGAGGTGTTACGGGGAACCGCATCCACAAATTGGGTAATTAAGATCTTCCACGGCAACCATAATGACACAGCCGAAAAAATTAAAACTTTTTCGGGGATGAATGTAGTAGATGCAGAAATTAAAATGAATGCTGTTGCTGATGCTGCCATTGCAATAATGAAAGAAAATTTAGGGGAAGGTGCAGGGATAAAAGAAGTGAAAACTTTTTTCCTTAACCAACGGAATAATATTCTCCCTTACCTGGTACCTGAGCTTCACCTGGGTGAATTACTGCATGATGATACCATTGATGATAATGTAAATAAAATGGAAGGCCCCATATCAAGCTTAATGAAAGGTATTGGAGCCGCATTTTCAAATCCTGTTACAAAAGAAGATGTAAATAAAGTTTGACCGCACTCAAATTTTGATTTTTCATGGCTATACTTAAGTCGCACAATTTCTATTGTGCGGCTTTTTTTTATTATGGTGGTTAAGCAAAAGAACAATTGCTTACTTTTATTTCGATGCCTTCCAATAATTATCATCAACTGCAAATAATAAATATTGTTACTGAAACAAAAGTGGCAAAAACTTTTGTGCTGCAGCCATTACATGGCTGGCAACCGCAATACAAACCAGGACAGTTCATAACACTGGTGTTTACTACAAAGCATGGTGAAAAAAGAAGAAGCTATTCTATTTCTTCTTCGCCCGTGCTGAACGAGGCGCTTTGCATCACTATTAAAAAAGTTGATAATGGTGAATTTTCAAGATTAATGCTTTCACATGCAAAAGTTGGGGACGTTATATTATCATCCGGCATAACCGGTTTCTTTTTGCTGCCAGATATTGGTAATGAAATCGAACAATTTTTCTTTTTTGCCGCCGGCAGCGGTATCACTCCTTGCTACCCACTTATCAAAACATTGCTGCAGGAAACCGACAATAAAATAGTGCTGGTATACAGCAACAGGAGTGAAGAAGAAACTATTTTTTATAAACAACTCGGCATATTGCAAAATGGTTTTTCAAAAAGGCTCCAGATCCATTTTCTTTTCAGCAATAAAATAAATGTGTATGAGAGCAGGCTTAGCAACTGGCTATTGCAGCAGTTATTGAATAAATATCTTGCCGTGTCAAAAGAGAAAGTACTGTTCTATTTGTGTGGCCCGTTTGAATATATGCAGATGATAACCATTACGCTTTTGAATGAAGGCATTGAACAAAAAAATATCCATAAGGAAAACTTTAATACGCTGCCGAGGATAATAAAACCAGTACCGCCTGATACGGCCCCACACAATGTGTTGATCCATTTTCAAAACGAGGTTCATAACATAACGGTTCAGTATCCTCAAACAGTGTTGGCTGCGGCTAAAGCAAACAATATTGCCTTGCCCTATAGTTGTGAAGCAGGCCGCTGCGGAAGTTGTGCCGCTACCTGTGTAAATGGGAAATTCTGGATGGCATACAATGAAGTATTGATGGATGATGAACTGGCAAAAGGAAGAATATTATGTTGCCAGGCATACCCGGTAGAAGGTAATGCGGAAATATTTGTATGATATTATTATAAAATATTTTTATCTTCATCACAACTAAAACTTTACTACCATGGAGAATCAAAATTTTATGGGTCAGGAAGAAACCCCGGCAATTACACCTACACCAGATGAAAAAACGATGGGTATTTTATCCCATATCCTTTGTATTGTCGGCGGCTTTATAGCACCGCTGATAATTTATCTTATCAAAAAAGATGAATCAGTGTACATACGGGAACAGGCTAAGGAGTCATTAAATTTTCAGCTTACTATGCTGATATGTTACATAGTATCATGGATACTGATATTTGTGGTTATAGGGTTGCTTTTAGTTTTTGTAGTTATAATCTGTAACCTTGTATTTATTATCATAGCCACAATCAAAGCAAGTGAAGGCAAATTGTACCGTTACCCAATTAATTTCAGGTTTATAAAATAGTATAAATGCCGGCTTATATAATTGTGGATGTTGTAATAAATGACCCTGTTGAGTATGAGGAATATAAAAAACTCACACCAGCTTCCATTGCCGCTTATGGCGGAAAGTTTATTGTACGGGGTGGCCAAACTGAAATATTAGAAGGTGATTGGCAACCGGGAAGATTTGTTGTTCTTGAATTTCCTTCATTGGAAAAAGCAAAAGCATGGTGGGGCTCACCAGAATATACACCGGCAAAAGCAATCAGGCAAAGAACGGCAAATACAAAAATGATCCTGGTTGATGGTTATGCTGGTTGACGATGTGCATAATAATGTGCTAAACAGGTGCAAAACAACGGCCTTGAAAATTTGGAATCGCCTGTGTTGAAATACTATCTTTATTGAACAATAACAAAGACAGAAATTCGGAAACGAAACGAAGTTTTTGGTTGGTTACAAAAAATCAGAAATGATACAATAAAGTAACCACGGAACCATCGGGTTAACAGACACAAAGTGCAAACTGAGTGGAAGTAAAACTTGATGGTTTCTTTTTTGTACCTGTCTCCCACAAAGGCACGAAGCTCACAAAGCATTTTTCTTAGTTTTCTTTGCGCCTTAGTGGGATAAAAACTCCTCCACAATTCACAATTGGATTAAACTGCTACATTTGCTGCTTTATAAAAAATATGCAGTTACTACAGGTTACAGACAGCAATTTGGCAAAACAGTTTTTACATGTGGCAATCGAATTATATAAAAATGATTCAAACTGGATACGGCCTTTGGATAAAGACATTAATGATGTATTTGATGAAAAGAAAAACAAGACTTTCAGGTTTGGCGAAGTCATACGATGGATATTAAAAGACAAACAGGGAAAGCTGATTGGTCGTATTGCTGTTTTTACCAATAAGAAATATAAAAACAAAGGAGATGATGTGGCGGTTGGCGGCATTGGTTTTTTTGAATGCTGCAATAACCAGGAAGCAGCTAATCTTTTATTAGATACAGCAAAGCAATGGCTTGCAGAAAAAGGGATGCAGGCAATGGATGGCCCCATAAATTTTGGAGAACGGGACAGGTGGTGGGGCCTGGTAACAGACGGTTATTATGAACCGCTTTACTGCATGAATTATAATCCACCTTATTATGTTGAGCTTTTTGAAAACTACGGGTTTAAAATTTTCTTCAATCAAATTTGTTTTGGCCTGGAAGCACAAAAGCCAATCTCACAAAAAATATTTGATCGCCATGCTGCTTTGTCTGCCCAGCCTGGCATGAGTGTGAAACTGATCGATAAAAACAACCTTGACAAATTTGCTGCAGACTTTGTAGTAGTGTATAATAAAGCATGGGCCGGGCATGGTGGTTTAAAGCAACTGGCGCTGGAACAGGTAAAGATCATGTTTAAAAAAATGAAGCCTGTAATGGATGAACGCATCATCTATTTTGCCTATCATCATGAGGAACCCATTGGTATGTTTCTTAACCTGCCCGACCTGAACCAGTATTTTAAACACATGAATGGAAAATTTGGTTTGTTGCAAAAATTATATTTTCTATACCTGCAAAAGTTCAGGCCTTCAAAAAAATTTACCGGTCTTGTGTTTGGTGTGGTGCCTGAGTGGCAGGGCAAGGGTGTGGATGCTTTTCTGATCGGGGAGTGCCAGAAGTATGTGCAGACGCCATCCAAACCATACCTGTCTTACGAGATGCAATGGATCGGCGATTTTAATCCTAAAATGATAAATGTGGCAGAGAGTTTTGGTGATACCTTCAGGAACCGCAACCTTGCCACTTACCGTTATTTGTTTGATAGGGAAAAGGAGTTTAAGCGGCACCCATTTTTGATTTGAGATTGTTGCCCCCAGCCCCTGAAAGGGTGAAATTATTAAGGATCACAATATCATCATATCAGCTTTTATTTTTAATGCAATTAAGCTTTTGTAAATTGCCAAGCTATTAAGTCAATAAAATCGTAAAAGCCCTTTAGGGGTTTGGGGTATGGAGAATTTCATCGTTTCAGCAAGAAAATACAGGCCACAGAATTTTAATACTGTGGTGGGGCAGGCGCATATTACCACTACATTAAAGAATGCCATTAAGAACAATCAACTGGCGCACGCATTTTTATTTTGTGGGCCAAGAGGTGTTGGTAAAACAACCTGTGCAAGAATATTAGCCAAGACCATTAACTGTGAGAACCAGACAAAGGATGGGGAAGCATGTAATACCTGTAACAGTTGTGTTTCTTTTGATGCAGGCACATCCTTAAATATTCATGAACTGGATGCTGCCAGTAATAACTCTGTTGATGATATAAGAAGTTTGGTGGAGCAGGTACGCTTTGCGCCGCAGGCTGGTAAATACAAAGTGTATATCGTGGATGAAGTTCATATGCTTAGTTCATCTGCATTCAATGCGTTTTTGAAAACACTGGAAGAGCCTCCTCCGTATGCTATTTTTATTTTAGCCACCACAGAAAAACATAAGATACTTCCAACGATACTCAGCCGCTGCCAGATATTTGATTTCAAACGTATCACCAACAACGATACGGTGGAACACCTGCAGGAAATTTGTACGAAAGAAGAGATAAAAGCAGACAAAGCTGCCTTACACATCATTGCTCAAAAGAGCGAAGGTTGCATGAGAGATTCACTGAGTATCCTTGATAAAATTGTAAGCTTTACCAGCGGCAATGTTACTTATGCCAACACACTGGAGCATTTGAATATACTTGATGAGGATTATTATTTCAAGCTGTTGGATCATTTACTGGCGCAGGATGTAAGCAGTGCTTTATTAATGTATGATGAAATAAACCGTAAAGGTTTTGAAGGTGATACGGTGTTGAACGGCTTTGCAGAATTTTTACGCAATCTCCTGGTAAGCAGTGATGCAAAAGTGGCCATGCTGCTGGAAGTGGCAGATGATTTTAAACAAAAATATTTACAGGTTGCATCTAAAGTGCCTGCTGCATTTATTATCAGCGCATTGAATATTTTAGCCGAAGCAGAAATAAGTTACAAGCAGGCAAGAAATAAAAGATTGCATGTAGAACTGGCTATTATAAAACTCAGTTACCTGCAACAGGCGCTGGAACTGGTAAACGACAACGGCGTAAGTAAAAAAAAAATAACTGAAGGCAGTAAGGTGGTTGCTTTTAGAGCGCTGCCGGTATATAAAGTGAAAACTGATCAGTTATCAGTGATCAGTGAAAAGCAATTGCCAAAGCAGGAAGCTAAACTGGTAATTGAAGAGCCTGAAGTAAAGTATGAAAAACCTGCTGTAAAAAAAACTGTTCCAACTGATCACTTATCACCGGTCACTGATCAACCAAAAACAGGCCTTGCCTCATTGCAAAAACTGCGGCAGCAGATAAAGGACCAAAACAGTAATGGCTTTGCTGAAATTAAAATAATTACTGAAGAAGAATTGCATAAAGCATGGGAGCAGTTATTGGGTCAATTAAAATCCAGGGCGAATAACTCGGCTGTTACCAATAATTTAAAAAGTGCGGAGTTAAAAATTATTGACAATAACAGTATTGATATCATTACTGAAACTGAGATCCAAAAAGCATTTGTAGAAACACAAAGGGCCGACCTGGTGGAGCACCTGCAAACATGGTTTAATAACAGGGCGCTCACTTATACCGTAAGTGTGGTGGAAAAAGAAACAGACGATAAACCACAGGAATTAACACTTAGCCGCAAGCAGCAGTATTTAAAAATGATTGAAGAATATCCCATGGTAAAAGAATTGAAGGAAAGGTTGAAGCTGGAATTGGAATAACGAATTGTTTTCGGAAATAAAAAGACCGCTGGTTAACCGGCGGTCTTTTTTTCTGATGATATTTATTACTGAATCAGTTTTGCAATCTCTCCTAATGGAAAACTGTTGGCGGCGGACAATACCTGGGTTTCATCAAGTCCATCTGCTGTAACCGTCATTAATGCACCATTAAAAGGTATTTGCAAATTGTAATTAGGCTTGCCGTCGGTACTTTCACCCTGTTTTTCAAGCCTGGCTTTATAGCCCTGTACTTTTACAATTTTGGTATTTTCATCCCTTGTCATACCCATAGATGAATTAAGGGCTATATTCAATGCGCCTACCAGTGGAGAATTATTGATGATCTCTACAGTAAACTTTCCCTGCCTGCCATAGCTGCGGTGAATGGTGGCGCCAATAAATCCAGCATTTGCACCCACACGGTCCTCTTTAATATTGGAGGCAAGGCTGTCTAACCTTTGCGGCATTAGTTTTAAAACTTCTTTGCCAATGATAATATCAAGTTCCTGCAATGCCTGTTGCAATGCAAAATGCGCCTCTTCCAGTTTGCCTGTAGCATAAGAACTTTTTGCCGTGGTTATTTGCTTTTTAAAATCGCCTTGTGCAAACAATGCTATGCTTACAAAAAAGAAGAATAATAGTATGGTAATTGATTTCATGATCGTATTTTTTGAATATTGTAATTATTGTTCGCCCAAACTTTTTTTGATGCCATCGATATCAAACACGTTAGCAGCATTCATCACTTCGGTTTCATCAGCAAAATTGATGCACTCCCACACTATCATTGATGTTTGCCCCATCGGTACAATGAGTGTATAGCCTTTATCATCGCTGTATTGAATAATAGCTTTGTTGCCTTTCACTTTTACCTGCTTCATATTCTGTGTTTCCGCATTTGCCTGCATACCGTAAGCATTATTAAAGTAAAGGTTCACCCAGGCTGAATACATTGCATTGTTTCCAATGGTTACTGTCAGTTGTTTTTCTTTTTGATCCAAGTAAACTCTTTGAATGGTCATATTATTCCATCCCCATTGTGCTGTAGATACTTTATCCTGTGTAGAATCTTTTTCTAATCCATTAACCGGGTTTGGCAAAGCTTTTAAAATTTCCCTGCCCAATTGTATTTCCACACCCATGAGTGCCTGTTGAATAGAATAGCGGGCATCACTGTATTTCGCAGCAGTGTGGGCAGCTTCGGCATCCAGCATTTGCTGATTCACATCTGGTGGCGCTGTGTTTTTTAAACCACCACCGCCTTTGTTAGTTGGCTTGCCTCTTCCGGAACTTGTGTTGCCCTCTTCAGAACTGTTACTACTGTTATCGTTGCTGTTACTGTTGTTGTTAGTGTTGCTGCTGTTATTGCCATCAATTTTTTTTTCAGCAACTTCCTTTGCTTTGTCTTTTAGTTTTTTTAAAAACTGTGCCTGTGCCTGTTGAAATGAGAGGGCGCTGATAAATAAGGTCAGCAAAATTGTTTTTTTCATTGCCGTAATTTTTTTACTTAAAAAAATGAGGTCGGATGATCTTTCAATGATGGATAAAAGGATTTAGTAAGATAATATCTTTTACTTGTAAATAAAAGAGGTAAAAGCTGGGAAAATAAAAAAGTCCCCCGTTAGCTAACGGGGGACTTTTTTATACTGGCAATAAAATGTTTTATGGGAATATGCCTAACTCCACATAGCTGGTGGCTACTTTATTAATAGCACTTACGTAAGCTGCGGTACGCATATCAGGAATAGCAGGATTATTTCTCCATATATCCATAATTTCCCTGGTAGCACTTATCATTGTTTCTTCAAGGCCACTGTGTACCAGTTCCTGTTCATCAGCGCCATGCACAATTGATTTTTTCTGTTCCTCGCCAACTTCTTTGCCGGTCATGGTTTCCATCTGCTTTAATATCTGCATATTCATGTTTTCATTAAAGCGCTTTTCCATGCGGCCATAGCGAACATGGCTCAG
>JAZKGV010000071.1:0-11402 GCA_040385725.1 Bacteroidota bacterium
TATTTCTCACTTTACGGTAATGCACTTCAAGGCGTGTAGCTGCTTCTGTTAGGTCAACATAAAACAAGCCATTTGCCTGGCCGCCGCTGGCAATAACGGCAAAACCTTTCATTTTAACTTTAAACAAAGAATCAGAACGATAGATGCCAGTACTTGTAGCAGATGTATCTAAACTTGCAAGCAAAGTATTTCGCAAATACCCATCACTTAATGGTATCCTTATCTGGTTATTGATAGAATCTTTCCTGCTGCCTTTGAAATAGGTAAACTTTTTTACATCATTTGGTAAAATCGTAATCTGACCCAGCATAGCGCCTAATCCGGCGTCAGGTAAAAAATCAAGCCGGTAAGATGAATCTTTAAAGTTTTCAGTATTGCTGTTTATTTCATACACCGTGAGTGTTTGCGGCATCAGTGTATCACCATAAAAAGTTTTGTATGATAAACAAAGTACGGCAGAATCAAAACCTGTATTAGGGTTCAGTGCAGGATTAATGGTGTCGCCTGTAACACCAAAAAAATATGGAAAAAAGTTTGGCTTCAGTTGTACATAAAGGTCTGCATTGGTTTTGCCAAAAAGAGGATCGTTTGTGATGGAACCAAGAGGGTGCAGTTCATTATATGCAATCCTTGATGTATCATCAGAAAAACCTTGTGTGGTATTGATAAGAAGTGTATCTGCAAATGTGTGTACGTTATCTACTGCCGGTATCAGGTCGCTGCCTAAAGTGGTAGTGTCAATTTTGGTACAACTCCAGTTAAAAAATAAAATTATTGCAATGAAGAATGCTGATGTTCTTTGGAAATTTCTCTGCACAGCTTGTTATTAATAAAATGGGAAATGAGTTAATGATCAACTATTTGGCAAGGTCGGCATATAATTGTAAATAGTCTGTTAAATCACTTTCTTCATTGAATGGTAATGTTTTTTTGCCTTTGATCTTACTGAATTCTTCCAGCAATTTTTTATCTGGTTTTGCAGCGCCAAAAGTTACTGCATCGGCAAAAGCTGCACCACCCCTGAACATAGCAACGTTGTTGGTATCTTTAAAAAAGTCCAGTTCTTTTTTTGTTACATTATCATTAATGGCAGCCAGCTTTAAAAAGTCGGCGCCCAGTTTTTCTTTAAATGTATTTTGCCCGATGGTATATACCACTTTGCAATTATTAAATACCGGTTCTTTTTTATACGCTACTTTAATAAACATGGGTATCAACCCTGTCATCCATCCACTGCAATGAATAATGTCCGGGGGCCATCCAAATTTCTTCACTGTTTCCAATGCACCTTTGCAAAACACAGCCGTCCTCAACCCATTATCGTCATACCATTTATCGCCTTCATCAGTAAACACCGTTTTGCGTTTAAAGAAATCTTCATTGTCCAAAAAATACACCTGCAACCTTGCATTTGGCAATGATGCCACTTTTATCATCAATGGATAATCATCTCCACCTACAGAAACGTTGATTCCCGATAGGCGAACCACTTCATGCAGGCGGTGCCTTCTTTCATTTATCACACCAAACCTCGGCATAATGCACCTAACTTCCATACCGGAATCGTTAGACTTTACTGCCAGCTTGTTTATCGTATCTGCAAATTCCGTAAGTTCCACATACGGCGACATTTCGTTGGCAATAAATAAAATTCTTTTCTTTGTTGACATCTGTATTTGGTTATGTGGTAAGTCAGGATTTTCTTTGGGTGTGCAAAAGTACGGTAATTTTCTCCAAAAACTAGCGCTCAACTGCATTTTCAGCTAAAATGCCAGCCTAAAATGATAATATTTAAACACATAAGTGATATAAACCACCAACTGCATTTGCTGCAGTTATCCGGCAAGGTTACAGGTTTTGTACCCACAATGGGTGCATTGCACCAGGGGCATATCTCATTAATTGAGCAGGCCCGGCAGCAAAGCGATGTTGTGGTAAGCAGCATTTTTGTAAACCCAACCCAATTCAACGATCCAAAGGATTTTGAAAAATACCCCATCACACTGGAAAAAGATATTGATATGCTGGAGCAGGCTGGCTGCGATGTTATTTTTCTGCCTTCCCTTAAAGAAATGTACCCCGAGGGAATAACCGGCAGCAAACAGTACGAGCTGGGCTACCTGGAAACAGTGCTGGATGGTGCTTACCGCCCCGGCCATTTCCAGGGCGTATGCAGGGTGGTTGAAAAATTATTGACCATCACTCACCCTGATAAATTATTTCTTGGGCAAAAGGATTACCAGCAATGTATGGTGCTGAAAAAATTAGTGGAGCTGATGCAGGTAAAAACTGACATCATTATTTGTCCCACACAAAGGGAAGCAGACGGCCTTGCCATGAGCAGCCGTAATATGCGGCTTACCGAAACGGGTAGAAAAAAAGCACCGCTGATTTACCAAACACTTAATGATATAAAGCAAAACATACAACCCGGCAACATTACTGCCATAAAAAAACAAGCTGTTGATACTTTGACTGCTGCCGGTTTTACAGTTGACTATGTTGAAATAGCCGATGCTTCATCGCTTGCATTGCAACAGGAATGGGACGGAAAAACCAAACTGGTTGCATTGGCAGCAGCTTTTATTGGTGAAGTGCGGCTTATTGATAATTTACTTTTTAATGATGAGATAAAAGTGGTGTAACTATTAGTTTGTATTTTACAGGCCGATATGCAAAAGAAGTTGATCACTGCACTGCAATACATTTTATTTCTTGGGTTGGGTATTTTTTTAGTGTGGTGGAGCATTCACAAGATGGATGAAAAAGAATGGGAACGTTGCAAAGAAGCGCTTAAGTCTGCACGCTATATTTTAATTATCCCTGTTTTTTTAATCATATCTGCCAGCCATATAAGCCGTGCCATCCGTTGGAAGATACTGATGAAACCAATGGGATATAACCCATCATTTCATAATACTTTTTTTGCCGTAATGGTGGGTTATCTTGCTAATCTTGCTTTTCCCCGGCTGGGTGAGGTTTTAAAATGCACCCTGTTAGCACGCTATGAAAAAGTGCCGGCTGATAAATTGGTAGGCACCATTTTAATTGAACGGGCAGTGGATGTGCTGTGTCTTTTGGTTGTGTTCATTATTACTGTTATTGCTCAATTCGACCTGATAGGCCAGTTTGCAAAAGAAACCATACAAACAAATTTCTTAAAAGGCGGCTGGGGCATACTCATTGCCAAAGCAGGCATACTCCTCATTTTTATTGCGATGTTTTACTTAGGAGCAAGGATCATTTTTAAACGGTACAGCAATGTTGGTTTTATAAAAAAAATAAAAGCAGTGTTTGAAGGTGTAAAGACAGGCTTGATGAGTGTTTCAAAAATGGAAAACAAATGGGCTTTTATATTTCACAGTGTTTTTATATGGTGCTGTTATCTTGGCGGTACTTATCTTGGTTTTTTTGCAACGCTAGGTACAGAGCAACTCCCCGTAATAGCCACATTCCCTGTGCTGGCTTTTGCAAGTATTGGCATGGTGCTCACACCAGGTGGTATTGGCGCTTATCCATGGTTTGTAAAGGAAGTAATGATACGCTACAATATTGAGGAGGGCATTGCCAACGCAAACGGGCTGCTGCAATGGATGGCACAATGTGTTATCATTCTTGTGGTGGGGTTTGTGTGTTTAGCATTGCTACCCTACTTTAATAAAAAGAAAGCAACCGCTTAGTAATTCCATTTACTATTCCCCACACAATGTTTTGTATTTTTAATACATGAAAATTTTTTCGTCAGCACAGATACGGGAATGGGACCAGGCCACCATCAGCAATGAACCTGTTACTTCCATTGACCTGATGGAAAGGGCTGCCACCAAATGTGCCAAATGGATAAACAATAACATTGAAGAAAACAAACAGCTTATATTTTTTTGCGGCAGCGGTAATAATGGTGGCGACGGGCTTGCTATAGCAAGAATGCTTGCTTCAGGAAAAAGAAATATACAGGTATATGTTTTAAAGGGAACAAGGTTAAGCGCTGATTGTGAAATAAACCTGCAACGTTTACAAAAAACAAACGTTGACATTAATGAAATAGCATTAACAGATACATTTCCTGAAATAGATGAGGATGATATTGTGATCGATGCACTCTTTGGCACCGGGCTTAATAAACCTTTAGAAAGTACCGCACAATTATTAGTACAATACATCAATCAATGTGAAGCAAGGGTAATAAGCATTGATATACCCAGCGGAATGTTTGCCGATGTTTCTTCTCAAGGCAACACGATCATCAAAGCAACACACACTTTAAGTTTCCAAGGCCATAAACTGGCATTTATGTTTGCTGAGAACGGCGAATACACCGGCAGTGTTTCTGTGCTGGATATTGGATTGAATAAGCAATACTATGAAGATACATCCACCGATATTTTTACCATTGATGCAGCGCTTGCAATATCTGTATTCAAACCAAGAAAAGATTTTACACATAAATATTCTTTTGGCCATTCATTGTTATATGCCGGCAGGAAAAACATGATGGGTGCAGCAATACTTTGTGCAGAAAGCTGTCTGAGAAGCGGTGCCGGTTTGGTTACAGTACATGTAAAAGAGGAATGGATGCCGATTATGCAAACAGCATTGCCGGAAGCAATATGTTCAGCAGAAAATAATACAGAAGCATTATGGAAAAAGAAAGCTGCCATTGGTATTGGGCCGGGTCTTGAGATAACCGAAAGCAATGCAGCATTGCTTAAACAACTGGTAACAGGTTGGGATGGCCAGTTTCTTATTGATGCTTCTGCACTCAGTTTATTAGAGCCATATGTTGATCTAATATCAAAAAGAAAACAGCCTGCTGTGCTTACACCACATACAGGGGAATTTGAAAAGCTGTTTGGAGAAAGTAACAATGATTTTAACCGCATGGAACTGGCCCTGCAAAAGGCGGCTCATCTTAACTGTTATATTATTCTCAAAGGGCATCACTCATTAATTGCCTGCCCCGATGGTGATTGCTTTTTTAATACCACAGGAAACAGTGGAATGGCCACGGCTGGCAGTGGAGATGTATTGACCGGGATCATCACTGGTTTATTATCACAGGGCTATAATACAAAACAGGCCTGCTTATTGGGTGTGTACCTGCACGGTCTGGCAGGGGATTTTGCGGCAGAAACCTTTTCAAAAGAGGCAATGATCGCCGGAGATATTGTCAAACAACTTGGCGCTGGCTTTAAAACACTTTACCTAAAATAAAAAACATCCCGTGATTAGTACGGGATGCTTTCATCAGAAGTAAAATATAGGGAGTATTATCCTTTTTTAACCTGGTTCTTTTTATTACGCATATCTGGCGTAGCATCTTTTTTCAAAGGAGCAAAATCAGTTTGTTTTTTTAATTTATTTGCTTTAAAACGTTTGCCTTGCGTACCATCTCTTTTAAATCCGGTTGCTGCCCTCGGTGCTGCTGTTGCTTCTGGTGTTTTCTTTTGTATCTGTGTATTCGCAGGCGCTTTCTTTTGAGTTTGTGCAGCTGCTATACCTGTCAATCCAAGCATGAAGCATAGGGCAATCATTACTTTTTTCATAATTGTAATTTTAAAATTTGGTACAAGATATTATTTATTTTGGAATTTTCCTGTTAGTTGGTTGTTAAGCCCGGCTGTTTGCTTTTATTCAATTTTTATTTATAGTTTTATCGCATTATGATAACGATTGAAACGCTTAATGAAAAATTCGGCATTGCCGGCAAAGTACAATTTTATAAAGGTAAAGGAGACCTGGTAACCGCTTCTGTAAACACAGGCGGATCTACCGCTGATATTTGCCTGTACGGTGCACAGGCGCTTTCCTTTATACCTGCCGGAACTAGTGATCTTCTGTGGATGAGTGAAAGATCCTTGTTTGAAGAAGGCAAAGCAATACGTGGCGGCATACCTGTTTGTTTTCCATGGTTTGGCCCCCACTCTACCGATAAAACAAAACCACAACATGGTTTTGCCCGTTTGCAATATTGGGATGTGACAGCGGTAAAGGAAAATGCAGATAAAAGCATTGCTATTGAATTAAGCCTGCAGCAATCAGAAGCCTCACTACAAATGTGGCCATTTAATTTTAATGCCAAAGCAATATTTATTGTTGGAAAAAGTTTGCAACTGCAATTAACTGTTACTAATACAGGCAATGAACCGTTTGAGTATTCTGATGCACTACACACTTACTTTAACATCAGCAATATTGATACAGTTGTTGTTGAAGGATTACAGGATGCCACCTACTACGAGGCATTTGGAACAGCCTTAAAGACACAGCAAAATCAATTGCTTTATTTTAACGAAGAAACCAACCGCCGCTATGTAAATACTACATCCAACTGCATTATTCATGATAAAAACATGAGCCGGAAAATAAGCGTTGAAAAAACAGGCAGTAAAGTAACGGTGGTATGGAACCCTGCAGAAGCAACTACAAAAACTATTGCAGATATAACACCGGATGGTTATAAAACATTTGTTTGTGTGGAGCCTGCCAATGCTTATCCCGGCATAGATATGATAACGCTTTCTCCAGGGCAAAGCCATACACTAAGCACCACAATAAAAATAGAAGATTAAATTACCAGGCAGCCCTTGGGCAGGTATCAGAATATTTATTACCCAATAAAAAACCGATAATAAATTCATGGGTGTTTTTTGAATAGGTACTCAATTGCGATGTTGATACGTCATAAGAATACCCAACATTAAATGTGCTGGAGACATTAAAGCCGGCCATTGCAGCAAAACCACCCAACTGGTCCCCAAAACGGTAGCTGCTGCCGATCCAGAATTTATCCTGGTATTGTGCTTTTGCATTTAGATATACCTGCAAAGGGAAAGGTTTTATATATTGTATCATCACCGAAGGAAGCAATGTAATATCGTCGTTTAAAAAAGTTTTGTAGCCTGCTGTGGTAATAAAATGTGGCACAAAGCTACTTCCATACCTGCCAGAAGTATCTTTTACAAAATTTGCTTTGCCCGGTATAATATTAAGAACAGATAGGCCTGCAAAAAAATCAACACTATACAACCATAGGCCTGCACCCAGTTCTGGTTTTAATTTTGAAATTTCGCCATTGTTATACCCAACAGCAGGATCATCCGGATCTAGTGAGCCCCACTGAATTTTAGAAGCATCTAAACTAACAGAAGTGATGCCTGCTAAAAAACCTGCGGCTAATGTTATACGTGGTGTTAATCCTTTGTGATAAGCATACGTTGCATACATGCTCCACCTGTTTAAATAACCTGTTTTGTCACTCATGATAATTCCGCCCAGGCCATGATGTGGCTCCGCAGCCGTATATTCATCTACAAAAGAATGGCCACGGGGATTTTCTCCGGGAACATCAAAGGAAGTAATGTTTGTTCTGTAATCCTTTTTACCAATAGGCCCCTGTATAGAAAGATAAGTGGTAACCGGGGCGCCGTCAATACCCGTCCATTGCTGGCGGTGGCTGATCTTTACATCTGTATAATTTTCAATACCCGTAATAGCAGGATTGATGATGTAATTATTTAAAATATACTGTGTGTAAATTGGTTTTTGCTGGGCGGATACGTTAACTGACATCAACACCACTAAAGCAAGTAAAAAAAATCGTCTCATCGTAATTAGCATTGTAGCTCCGGGTACAGATAAAAACCCCGGCTTATCTTTGCAAACAGCAAATATAAATTAATGATACTTACCCGGGTGTTTTAGCTGTTTTGCTGACTGTTAAAATTTACCCACATTAAACAATTTACCGGCGAAACAGGCATGAATACAGGTAAAATAAAGATCGGGCTTACTTATACCGGCAGCGAAGCCAAGCACAATAACTATGTGAACTGGATAAAAGGCGATGATAATATTGAAGTAATAAAATTATCAGCAGAAGATAATAACCTTGAAAAAATTTTGGAAGTGGACGCATTGGTAATGAGCGGCGGTATTGATACACATCCGAAACATTATGGAAGCACCATTATCGATTATCCAAATGCACCGGAAAAATTTAATGAAGCCAGAGATGAGTTTGAAATCGCTGTTTTTAATTTAGGGCAACTACAAAACCTTCCTACATTAGCAATATGCCGTGGTATGCAATTGGTAAACTGCATATTGGGCGGTGATCTAAAACAGGACCTGGGAGAAGAGAAAAACAAACAGCATCGTAACGCTGATACAGAAAAAAATCATGACATAATAATTGAACCTGGCACTTTATTATACAGTATCACCCAAAAACAAACAGATATTGCTGACAGTGCCCATCATCAATGCATCAATAAGCTTGGTAAAGGATTAATTGAAAATGCAAGATCACATGATGGCATTATTGAAGGAGTTGAATGGGCAGATAAAGAAGGTAAACCTTTTTTTCTTGCTGTACAATGGCACCCCGAAAGAATGTACATGCAGCATATTGAATCCTCCACACTGTCAAAAAGCATCAGGGAATATTTTTTGAAAGCGATAAGACAAAACAGCCTATAGCATCAGCCCTGCTATCAACTGCATACTTTGAACAAAGAAAACTTACATTTGCGCCTTGCCAAAATGAAACAAAGAAAAAGTTATCCTGAAAGAATGTTTGTACGCATTGCAATGTTGATTTTTACTGTGAGCCTATATACAAACGCCAAAGCACAAAATCCACATATTAAATGTTATTTCAATCACCCGGTTAATAATGCTATCTCCACTGGTGCAAATGCTGTTTATTTAAACACAACATTTCCTGATACCATTGCAGCTTATATTAACAGGGCAAAATTTACGGTTGATATTGCTTTGTATAATTACACAGCAAACTCCAACAGCAATGTGGCAAAAATTGCAACTGCCGTAAATAATGCCACAGCAAGAGGTGTTGTGGTAAGATGGTTGTATAATCTTCCCGGCACAAATAATACCGGCCTTTCATTATTAAATGCACAGGTTAATAAAGGACAGAGTGTTGATATGAATAATTACATCATGCACAATAAATTTATGGTGATAGATATAAACTCACCAGATAGTACTGATGTAGTGGCACAAACAGGCTCATACAACTGGAGCGATTTTCAAACAAGCGGCGATTACAACAATATTGTTTTTATACAAAGCAAACAGGTAGCACTGGCCTTTTATAATGAGTTTAATAAAATGTGGGGCGGTACCGGTGCTGTTTTTAACCCGGTGAATGCAAAATTCAGTACAGCCAAAACGGTGAGCTCTCAAACAAGATTTAATGTAAACGGCACCCCAATAGAAGTTTACTTCAACCCCAGGGACAGCCTTGGTGTGAAACTGGAAAACAGTATTAATACAGCCAATTACGATCTGTTCTTTTCAGTTTATGCCTTTACTGATTTTTCTATTTCAAACGATATAAAAAATAAATACAACAATGGGGTTACTGTAAAAGGCATCATTGATGAATTTAATATTGGCAATAACGCCTACAACAATTTAGTTCCTGCACTCGGCAATAACATAATCTTTTTTTCCGGCTCAGATTTTTATCATAACAAAACATTGCTTGTTGATCCTTTAAACCCTTCCTCCGATCCGCAGGTATTTACTGGTTCTTTTAACTGGACGGCACAGGGACAATACAGCAATGATGAAAACGCCGTGGTAATACATGATGCTTCCATTGCCAATCAATTCTACCAATCAGTTTGTAAAGACTTCACCGTACTTGGTGGCATACCATGTGTTGCAAACCCCTGCCCTTCCGGCGCTGTGAGCATTACTACTGAATTAAGAGGCAGCAGCTATCAATGGCAGTTAAGTACTGGTGGCAGTTTTACCAATATTGCAGATAACAGTAATTACAGCGGCAGCGCCAACATGAACCTCACTATCACCAACAGCCCAACAGCCTGGTATGGTTACCAATACCGTTGTATTGTTAATGGAAGTTTCAGCGACACTACCACTTTAAAGTTTACCGCTTACTGGAACGGCAGCACCAGCACCGCCTGGGAAAACACTGCCAACTGGAACTGTGCTGTATTACCAGATGCCAATACGGATGTGATACTAAACGAAGGAGTAAAATTTTATCCGGTTGTAAATAGTTCAACCACCTGCAGAAGTTTACGCCTGAATAAAAATACAATGGCTGCCATAATGAATGGCATGCAGTTGATGCTTACAGGACGATAAGCAGTATTTTCCTTTTCTCTCCAATTTAATTTTCCCGGCACGATTTTATAATTATGTATAAAAACATTTTTATGAAACTATTCGGAATAATACTCATTGCTGCCGGTATACTGATGCTGGTATTTGGGAACGTAAGTTTTACTACTGAAAAAAAAGTAGTTGATATTGGCCCTGTAGAGATAAACAAAAAAGAAAAGAAAACAATTGCATGGCCCAACTATGCTGGAATTATTGCAGTGGTTGGTGGTATTGTGGTATTAGCAGTGGGAAATAAAAAAGGGAGCTGATAGTTTCTCCTGAAATATTTTTGTAGAATATTTTCCCCTTTAGATATTCCCACTACCCAACTTTTGTTGTCATACTATTGATAACAGTGGTTTTATATACTGGCACTGAAATTGAAAAATCTTTTTAAAATCAACTATATATGAGAGTAACCTCTGTCACATTACTTCTTGCACTAAGTATTTTATTTTCTGCCTGTGCTGGTTCCAAAGAAGCCAGGACATTGAAAAGTTCGATCAATGGAAACTGGAACCTCGAAACTGTAGCTGTAGAAGGTGATAATTCTATTATGAACGTAAAAGTTTTTAATGAAGCGGATAACAATTGTTTTATTGGCAGCAACTGGCATTTTGTTGGCAACAATGGAAAGGGCAGTTATACATTAATGGAAGGAAAAGGTGGCTGCAATACACTCACCCGTAAGATAAAATGGACTATCTATGAACCAAAGGGCGAAGAAAAAAAATTCCAGTTCAAAAGACTGGATGACAAGAATGATCCATTAGATGATAACAATGGATACCGGCTTACCATAAGTTCGTTAACTGATAACTCGATGAAACTTATATCGCAGATAAGCTATGATAATAAACCCGTAAACATCGTTTACAATTTTGTAAAAATCAATTAATAAAAACTTACTTTATGAAACAGGTATTCAGGAACAGTTCTCTCTTTATTGCCGGCATTATGATATTTTGCTCCGGTTGTGACTCGACAAAGAAAATGAGTAAATCACAAAAAGGTGCAGTGATAGGCGCTGCAGGTGGTGCAGTAGTTGGCGGAGTGGTTGGTAACAATGTCGGGAAAAAAAGCAATACAGTACTGGGTGCGATAATAGGTGCCGCTGTTGGTGGCGTAGCTGGTGGTGTTATTGGCCGTAAAATGGATAAACAGGCCGAAGCAATAAAAAATGAGGTTCCCGGCGCAGAAGTAACCAGGGTTGGAGAAGGTATCAATGTAACGTTTGCCGA
>JAZKGV010000072.1:0-19937 GCA_040385725.1 Bacteroidota bacterium
ATATCCACCCACACCCGATAAAATTTATGGACAACTTTTTAAAGATGTACAACTGCAACCGGTTTTCCCTGATGGAAAAACTTTTGTTGACTGCATACCAAAGAGAAAAGTGGCGGACATAATGTATGATTATGGAATGATAAAGGGCGTTAAGCTTGATATTAAAAAATTTGTAGAAAATAATTTTGATCTGCCACCTGTACCACCACAACTAAACTACATACAGCAGGAGAAAGATATATCTCGGCACATAAAAAATTTATGGAGTGTATTAAGAAGAGATGCAGATGTATCGCCAAGATGGGAAGGAAATGATGCCAATGGAATATCGCTGCTGGCTTTACCTTATCCCTATGTAGTACCCGGCGGCAGATTTAGAGAAGTGTATTACTGGGATAGTTACTTTACCATGTTGGGTTTAAAAGCAAGTGGTGAAACAGCGTTGATTGAAAATATGGTGAAGAATTTTGATTATCTCATTTTTAATTTCGGGCATATTCCCAATGGAAACCGGACATATTATTTAAGTCGCAGCCAACCGCCATTTTTTTGCATGATGGTGGAGATGCTTGCCGGAATAAAAGGAAACAGTGTTTATAAAAAATATCTGCCATCAATGATGAAGGAATATGCTTACTGGATGGCTGGGGCAGATACAGTAAAAAAGGGAGAAGCTGTCAAGCATGTGGTGAAACTAAATGATGGTACGATACTCAATCGCTATTGGGATGAAAATGAAATACCAAGACAGGAGAGTTATAAACAGGATCATGAAACAGCTGATACTGCAGCATTGGAACTGGCAATGGTTATCAAGGTTTCATCAGAAGAAAAATTAAAAGAGATACTGGATAAACGGAGGGCAGATGCTTGCCGTGATTTACGGGCAGGTGCAGAAAGTGGTTGGGATTTCAGCAGCAGGTGGTTTGCTGATCCTAATAAACTATCATCTATTCAAACAACAAAAATTGTTCCTGTTGATTTGAATTGCCTGCTGTACAACATGGAAACTATTATTGCAAAAGCATTAAAACTGAACAAGAAAACAAGATCATCACAACAATATGCTCAAAAAGCAACGGCGAGAAAAAAAGCGATATTAAAATACTGCTGGAATAAAGAGAAAGGATTTTTCTTTGATTACAATATTGCATCAAATAGCCAAACAGAAAATATTACTGCCGCAGGTTTGTTTCCTTTGTTTGTAAAAATTGCCACACCTCTACAGGTAAATGCGGTAGCAAAAGCAATTGAATCAACTTTATTAAAAGATGGCGGCATTGTTACCACCACTAATATTACCGGCCAGCAATGGGATGCACCCAATGGCTGGGCTCCTTTGCAATGGGTGGCAGTAACAGGGTTTAAAAACTATAATAATACAATGGCTAAAACCATAGCACAGCGCTGGTTGTCGTTAGTTGAAAAAGTATATGCCAATACTGGTAAGCTGATGGAAAAATACAACGTAGAAGACCTGGCACAGGAAGCAGGGGGTGGAGAATATCCAACACAGGATGGATTTGGATGGACCAATGGAGTGTATTTGGCATTAAAGAAAATACAAGCTGCTAAGTAAAAGATGAGTTTAAATTGGTCTTACTCTTTCACAACAAGTATAAATAAACAGCCATAGAATTAATGCGCCGGCTCCATAAAAAAAATTACTTTTGCCGCCTAAAAATAAAGTTATGAGTAAAGGACCTGTTTCAAAATACATAGAGCACCACTACAGGCATTTTAATGCTGCTGCTTTAATGGATGCTGCCAAAGGATATGAAACGCATTTGGCTGAAGGTGGCAAAATGATGATAACATTGGCTGGTGCCATGAGTACAGCAGAGCTTGGATTGAGCCTTGCGGAAATGATACGCCAGGATAAAGTGCAGATCATTAGTTGCACCGGCGCCAACCTGGAAGAAGATGTGATGAACCTGGTGGCGCACAGCAAATACAAACGTGTGCCTAACTACCGTGATCTTACACCACAGGATGAATGGGATCTTTTGGAGAATCATTACAACCGTGTAACTGATACCTGTATCCCGGAAGAAGAAGCATTCCGCCGCCTGCAAAAACATTTGGTGAAACAATGGAAAGATGCAGAAGCAAAAGGCGAACGTTATTTCCCTCATGAATTTTTATATAAAACTGTTTTAAGTGGTGAACTGAAGCAGTATTATGAAATTGACCCCAAGGATAGCTGGATAGTAGCCGCAGCTGAAAAGAATATTCCTATTGTGTGCCCGGGATGGGAAGATAGTACGACAGGAAACATATTTGCCAGCTATGTAATTAAAGGTGAGCTACAGGCCAGCACTGTAAAAAGTGGAATTGAATACATGGTGTGGCTGGCTGATTGGTACAGGAATAATTCCGCCGGGAAAGGCGTAGGCTTTTTCCAGATCGGTGGAGGTATCGCCGGCGATTTTCCAATTTGTGTAGTGCCAATGATGTACCAGGACCTGGAGTGGCATGATGTTCCATTCTGGAGTTATTTCTGCCAGATAAGTGATTCTACAACTTCATTTGGTTCTTACAGCGGCGCTGTGCCAAACGAGAAAATTACCTGGGGTAAATTAGATATTAATACACCCAAGTTTATTGTGGAAAGCGATGCCACCATTGTAGCGCCACTGATTTTTGCATGGCTGCTTGGTTGGTAATAATAACATGAAATAATTTCTTATAGCTGCATTTCGCAGCTATTTTTTTTGCCACAGATTACACAGATAAGCACAGATTTTTATTTGGTTTGTAAAATTAATTACAAGCTTTTCTGTGTTAATCTGTGCAATCTGTGGCCGTATTTCTGGCTTAACAATATTTTACAATACGATTTTGTTGCTTTTTACGTTTATACTCATCAAAGGGGTACTACAAAACGCAACAATCATGAAAACTGAAACAGCTATTCAGGAATTGCTGCTCAATTTGAACTCGAGCTTTTGTAAAAGAGAATGGTGTGAAAGAAAAGACCAGCAGCAACAAACATTATCGGCAACAGAAAGATTAAAAACACTTTGCTGGGACGGCATGCTACCAGAACTGTTGCCCGAAATATGCCTCAAACAAAATAACCGCCCACTTATTTTATGGGAGATGATGGGCCTTAGTAATATTCTTCACTTAAAAATGGGTGGCTACAGCGAAAGGTTGAATCCTGAGTATGCCCTTCATCCTTATCTTATCATAGATAACGCCGGGCTTAATTAATTACTTTTCTTTTTCAGGAAGTTTAGCTTTCAGGCGAACGATAGTGTTCTGTGCTTCTATCAACTGGAGTTTAAGGGCATGTACCTCTGGCTGAGTAACTTTTAATAACGCTTCGGTTTCTTCGTAGCTTTTTTGCATCAGGAGTATGTCGCTGTCCATCTCCTTAATTATTTTTTCTGCGTTTTGTAGTTTCAATTTCAGGTCAAGCTCTGTCGCCATTTTGCTTTGATGCGTAACAGCCAGTTCTTTCTGCACTGTTTCTTTCATCAGGCGTTCACTCTCTAAAAAGCCACCGGTGCTTTTTAATTCCTTACCCTGTTTCCTCAACCTGCTCCACTGCAAAAACCAGGCAATGCCAAATCCCACCACAAAAGCAAGTAATATATAAATAGAGTTGAGCAGCATTATCTTTTAAAATTGCTGCAAAGTATTTCATCTGCGGTTAAATACGAACAAAAGGAAGTAGTTTTTTAAGTAAAGGGGCTCAGGCGCTTTGGCGTAATAACTGTCCTGCATAGCTTTTTCGGCGGCGGCTTATCTGCAAAAGGTCACCATTGCTTAGTTTAATAATACTGCTTTCGCTGATCTCATTTACATACATGCGGTTTACAATATGGGTGCGGTGTATGCGGTAGAAAATATCTTCAGGAAGGTTGTCCTGGAACCAATGCAACACTTTTGCAACCACAAGCGGCCGTTCATTGTTGAGAAATATTTTACAGTAATTACTGCTTGCTTCAATGCGGATGATATTTTCTTCCAGTACCGCTTTGGTTCCTTTACTGGTAGGAATCAGAATTTGCCTCATACGCTTTACTTTTATTATTAAACGGGTTAATCGATCAAAAGGATGGATGTTGGTTATAAATAATTTCAGCAGGGAAAGGATTGCAGCGTTTTTGGCTGTTGAATAGAATATATTCTGAGGGTAAAGTTTAAAAGAAACAAAGAAATAAGCAATACCACATTTTGAGTATATATAATTGCCGGAATTACCTTACTAAAACCACATTTCCCTTCATCTCAATTATTTTCCCGTTCCTGGCCCTTCCTTTCAGCATCCATACATAATTACCGGGCTGCTGGGTTTTGCCTTTGTAAGTGCCATCCCATCCTTTCATGGTTTGTGAAGTTTCAAAAATGAGTTCACCAAAGCGGTTAAATATTCTGAAATATTCTGTAGAGATGATACCAACAGGGATGGGCTTAAATATATCATTAAGGCCATTGCCATCAGGTGAAAAAGCATTGGGCACATAGTAAGTGATGCCGTTGTATGTTTTTATTTTTATGGTATCGTATCCTTTACAGCCTTCCTCATCCGTAACAATTACGCTAAATAAAGTGCTGTCTGCAGCAATGGTGGCCAGTGGATTTGCAACAAGAGGATTGTTCAATAAGGCCGCTGGCTCCCATGCAAAATTAACACCACCAGTTGCCATAAGCTGGTGAGGAATGTTGGTTGATGCAATGGTATCATTACCAGCAAATGCCGGAACAGGTGGTTGCACTGTTATAGTAATACTGTCATTGGCAGCAACATTACAACTGTCTTTTACAGTAATAATAAATTGCTGTGTGCCGCTTGGTTTTATAATTGTATTGGAGGAGGCTGGATTTCTTATGCCTCCTTCATTTACCGGTTCCCATGAAAATGTAACAGCAGAAAATGAATTCAATACCACTGCATTTAATACTGCTGAATCATTATTGCAGATAGCAAAATCGTTGCCTGCACTTACAACCGGCAACGAAAAATTAGTTACTGTTACAGGGCTGATAGCAAAGCAGCTATTATCATCAGTTCCTTTAATGTAGTACATGCCACCTGCTGCAGTAGTGGGAGTATTGTAAGAAATTGAAGCCATAGCGTCTTGCCAGTATGTGAATGTTAAACCAGGTGTGGAACCTGAATTGATAGCCGCATTAGTTAGGTCAACGGTGGCAGTAATACAAACAACAGCAGGGTTGTTTATAACAACAGTTGGTGTAGCATTTACTGCAAGTGTAACAACAACAGTATCTGAACAGCCTCCATTGGTAATTGTTATTAATTGATAATCGCCTGCTGTATTTATTGCGCTTACATCAGTCAAAAGAATAGTATTATTACTCCAGTTGTTTGTGTTATTGCCTGTATTGTAAATGCTGTTGAGATCAATGCTGTTGCCGCTGCAGATATTTATAGTGGTGTCGCTGCCAAGGTTGGGTGTTGCTTTTACAGTAACAGTAAATATCCTGATCAAACTATCGCATCCGCCAGCTGAAATCAAAGTGTCTTTATATACACCGGCGCTGTTTATAATTTCGCCCTGCGAAAGCACAATTGACTGGCCACTGCATATTGCCGTATCTATATTTATTATTGCCGGTGCAGGATAATCAGAAATATTAATGCTGTCTTTTGCAGTGCAACTGCCAATATTTATTGTTACATAATATTGCCCCGGTGTTGTAACAAAAAAAGAATCTGCGGTACTTCCATCCTGCCAGGTGTAGCTGCCTGCATTTTGTACAAAAGCGTTCAGTGTGTAATTAGTTCTTGAAAAACATATGGTGGTATCATTGCCCAGGTTAACAACGGGCCTTGCAGGAACTGTTACTGCTTTTGTTATTGTATCTGCTTTGCCACACCCGGTATTTGTTACGATCAATTGTACATTGTAAGTGCTGTCATGCGGTAATGAAGGGTATAAAAAAGATGGCGATACTTCTGCAGCTGTTTCATTGTTATATCCAAAATCCCAGGCGTATGAAATGCTGGTACCGAAAGTAGAGTAGTTGGAAAATTGCACAGTTTTCCCTGTATTGCAATCAAAGGTTGCATTAAAGTTTGCAATAGCAAGGCAATTGGTTAATGGTGAACAGGTATCGGTATGGGCCAGCGAAGTGGTAACGAGGCTGATGGTGCCTTTAACGGGAAGCCCGTTTTTAAACAACGGTGTAATTACCTGCACATAATAACTCTGTCCCGGTAAAAGGCATTGATAAGTGTTTTGTGTTAACGCATCCAGCACACAACTTTGTTCCTGCATGGCGCTGCAATCCCCTGTCATAAGCCTGTACTTTATATCACTGCTTGCAGCATTTGTGTTTTCAGTCAACGATGTGGTTACATCCAGTGTATCTCCTCCGGTAATATCCATCCGGAACCAGCTTGTTTTGTAATCTGCAGTTACGGCACCTTGTGGACAGGTAAGTGTTGAACCAAATTCACCATAATCTGTGCCAATTGAATGGCAGGTTACTTTTACCGTATTGCTGTAATTGCCAACACCATTTATTACAACAGGCACTGCATTGCCGCAGATGTCACCTTCGTTTTCTGTCAATTCAATTTCAGGAAATACAAATTCAGCAGTGCGGCCGCAACCTGGTAGTACAAAATAGTAAGTGCCCGGACTTATGCATGTTTCCTGCCATTTACCCGATGTGGTATCTATAAACTCTGGTGTTTGCAATCGCAGTCCATTAAAACTTGAATCGCCGGGAATAGTTTGCCGGTAGAGTTTGATGCTGCCGCTGTCAGAACGGATAACACTGTCAACATATATCCGGTAACGGACATTACCACTAATGGTGGAAGTAAATTTATACCAGAGTGTTCTGTTACAAGTGTTGGGGCCAGAGTATAATGGGTCGGTAACATCACGGGTGGCACATGAGTAGTTATCTTTTGGCCCAGTGTAAACGCCTGATCCGCCGGTAGCAATATTTTGTGCCTGGTAATAATGATCAGCTATTGTAAGCAACTGGTCTATTGAATCAATCATCACCGATACATCTATTTGCGAATTAGGCAATAAACCACCGGGTTCGGTATCATGGGCAAATACGTTATCCACCATCACATAATAACGGGTAGGTGTAGCATCACAGGCAGGCCTGAAAAAAGCTACGGTGTCAGGAGCAGAATAGCATGGGGGAGGAAACCTGTCTATCACATAATTTTTTACAACAAACTGCAACCCCTGGTTAACTGTAGAATCAACTAATCCGTTTGCCTGCACTGTATTAAAAGGAATAGCGCCATCAACATTACTGCTGAATACAGCAAACTGCGGTTGCAGGAAACGGCCTGTTGTTTTGTTTTGCACTTTTACCTGTATTTTTCCCGGGTATGCTGCTACAAAAGTGTACCACAAATTTCTACGGGCAGCAGATAATGGTAGCGCCGGATAGGCTGTATTGTATAAAGGCTGATTAACAGCGGCGCTGTAAATATTTCCATTGTACACCACATTACAGGCAGAGTTGATGGGATCGCTTCTTGAGGAGCCCGTAGTGCAATAAATAAAATCACTGCTGGGTGGCCGGTTAGCATCAACCGGGTTTATATCACCTGTTTTTCCCAAATGAAATGAAGAGTCTGGTAATACTATCCCAAAGTCATAAGCATTTTGTGCAAAATCAAAACGGGAGTAGCCAACACTGTCGATATATATTCCCGGTGTTATACTACCGCACCTGGCACCATCGTTTGCAAATAAAACCAGCGTATAAGTTCCCGGTTGCAGGTTGCAAAATTGTATGTATCCTGCTAAACCAGTGCATTCATATATTGGGGCCAATGTGTCAAAAAGAAGGGAATCGGTTCTCACATCGTAGTTATACACTTTGCCCCACAATCCTTTTGTATCAATTTGTAAAAAACAAACCTGTGTTGTTTTAAAAACGTAATATGCCACTTTGATCATGGAAGGCAAACAGGTGTTGATCGGGTGTGTTGAAAAAGGTGTGTCTGCAACGCAGTTAAAATATTCAATAGGCAAGGTATCTTTTCTGAATGTTTCAGGATAGGCAGTTGTACTGTTTGTTGTAGGCGCCCACTCTATTAAATGTGGTTGCCCACCTGGCTGTACAGAAGCTTTATAAGGACGGTTAAACTGCGGCCCTTTGCAATCCAGCTCAACTGTTATTTTAAACTGGTCTTTATAAGTAATATAGCTGTTGTACCTGGCTTCTGCAAACAGCAGGCGCATGGTACTGTCATAACTGGGGCCAGTACCCCAACTTATTATGGTGTACCATCCGGCAGTCAATGGTTTGCAGTCATCCACATTAGTAACATTATTAAAGCAGCTCCATTTATTGCTGATTGGCGCAAGCGCTGGCAAGCCATCTGTGGCTTTACCAGAAAATAATGTCATTATCCCCCTGGGAGCATCACATGCACCTGTATTTTCACTTTTTATCCGTACCAATGCATCCTGGTTTAAATAAAACTGGCGATAGATTGCTTTGGTAGCTGGCCTTCCCATCATCCGGCAAGGTTCATAATCATTAACGGGCACTGCATTGTCATCACAACTCCAGGTATCTATATCCGACATTATAGTACCCCCGCTTGGCCCGATAGTATCAATAATGCTGCCCATGTCCTGTGCATTAAAGGGGCTGTTGTGTTTTGTTCTTGTTTTACTGAAAGTAAAAGTTGGTTGATCAGCAGTGCCAATATTTACCTGTGCCCCAATACTTGTAAAAGTGTAAGTGCCTGGTACTACACAAGTGCTTTTGTTATCGCAGGAAAGGCGGCCATTCATACATTCTGTATTGGGTACCAAGCCGCTAAATGTACCGGGGAAATTAAAAATGTTTTGTGCTGATGTAAGAGCGCTGGCATCCCCACTGTACATTTTATATTTTACTGTTGAAATGCCCGGGTCCAAAAGAGTTTTGAAAGTAACAGTGCCACTGTCGGCCACAGCAAATTGCCGGTACATTATTCTATCGCTGCCTGCATAGCAGGAGGTATCGGCAGGGCGTACAGTAGAACCACATCCAAAAGTATCTGCTGCCGCAAGATAGGGCACATCTTCCTGCAATGGCTGTTGTACAGCGCCAACTAAATTTATGCTGTCAACCATTCCAGTAGTATTAAGAGAAAATTCATTTACGCCTTTGCGGCTGTATCCGGTTATTGTTGCCACATACCTGCTACCAAGGCTGCCGAACAGGCAGGTATTTGCATTGAACAGGGGTGTTTTGTACGTGATGGTATCTGTTGTAAGTGCGGAATCAATACCAAGAATTTGTACAACGTAGTCTCCCGGTGGCAGGCAGGTAAAAGATGTGCTGTTGGTGGCAACTCCCAAAAGATTTGCCATATCAAGATCAGCACAATCAGCGGTCAGGCTTTGTTTGAAAAAGCGGATAACAGGCTTTGGTCCACAGGTAGGCAATTCTGGTTTTATACTGATATCTGCCGCTGTTTGCAGTGTAAATGTTCCAAAGCTGCTAAGGTTATAATTGCGTCCAAAAATGTTGATGCCTGTTGCAGGCACTGCCGGGCTGCAATTAGAAATACTATGCCTGCTGTTACAACCGAAATAACCTATCATATAAGAACTGGTGCCAGCCGGGCTTGTGTTTAAATTACCCAGGGCATGAGAAGGAGCAATACCGGTAACAGGCAGTGGTGCTACAGTTGCTGCCGTACCACCGGTAAGTATGCCCAGCCGCAACATATCTGTAAAGTCTTTATGTATAAATAATTGTATGCTGTAAGTTGTGTTTGGCAGTAGTTCGCCACAGAGGTATTTTTTTGTGGCACAATGGTGGCCGTTAGTAAGCAGGCTGTCGCAGCCGTTAACTACAGTAAGTGAACTCACAGGTGTGGTAACAGCATCGCCCCGGTATAGCTTGTAGCCAAATCTTTTGTAAACTCCTGGGCCGCCACCCGGGAAAAAGCCATTGGTTCCTGAAAGTGTAACAAAGAGATAGTCTAAATAAGCAGGTGTGGTAAAAGTGAACCATGCTGTTGTTTTGTATTCAGTGTTGTTAGATAAAACAGAACATACTTCAGCTGCATCATCTGCCGAGTGGCAACTGCCATCAAAATCTACCTTTCTTGCAAAATTGGAAGCAATACCAAATGCAAATGCCTGTGCAGGGTGATCGTACGCTGCACCTGTTTGATCGCTTACATCAACTGTAATATTAATGGGCCCATTGGCAATAGCTTTGGCAGAAACCTGTATCAGGTAATCACCTGCAGGAACACAGGGATGATAAGTATTACCAAACGTAACAATAGAGGTGAGCTTTGTGCTGATGCCGGCATTGGATGGAAGACAGTTGTTTGCCTGGTACACTGCAAAGCCTGCATCTCCTCCATTAATGGCTATACCCGGTTGCGACAGCGTCACTCTCACAGCTCTTATGGTAGGCAAACTGAATTTGAACCAAACAGATTTTTTATCCAACCCTGCCAATAAAACTGCGGGGGCAAAAGTTTCACCGCCTTGTACGGTTGCATTATTAAGAGTGATTTGTGTAGAAACAAAACTACCCAGTCCATAACCAGCATTGGGAATGGCGATCGTTTCTGCGTTAATGCAATCATCGTTAGCAGGTACTTGTGCCTTTGCGCCTGCCGTATACAGCAACAGGCACAGCAACATAAAAAGTGTGCGAAGGAATCTTAAAAGGGTGAAATATTGCATTACAGTTAGTTTGCCACGGATTAATTTTTACGGAAAAAATGCACCGGGGCTTGAATTTACATAAAAATTTTAAGTGGCAATTACATAGTTTTATAATTAATACACAGGTGACAGTATCAGGATCGAAATGCCCTTAAATAATTTCAGTAAACTTGTATAAACAATGTAGGGAAGAATGAAGCGTATAAAATTTATAGTATCACTGTCTATCTTTCTTATTTCTATTTCTTCTGCCCTTGCACAAACAAGAATTATTGCTAACCTGAAACAGAATATAGTTTCAGCAAATACGGCAGCAAAAAAGTTGCAGGCTATATTGCTCTTATGCGACCAGGGTTACTCACTTCATCCGGATACACTGCTGCTATATGCCCAAAAAGCTGCTGGTGCAGCTATTCTTTTAAAGGACAGGAACTCGGAAGTAAAAGCCATGTATCATAAATCGGCGGCACTTACAAACAAGGCGCTGCTTGATTCTGCTTTGAGCGAAGCCAACCAATGCCAGGTGATTTTGCAAAACGAAATACAGGACCCAATATTATTGGCAAATGTGCTGAATCAAAAGGGAAGGTGCTATGTAAGGAAAAACAATTATAAGCAGGCCATTGAAATGGGATATGCAACGATAGCACTTGGAGAGAAGAACAATGATGTACTGCTGCAGGTAAAAGGGAAAACACTTATTGGCTGGGCTTATCTTGAAATGAGCCAGTTTAAGGATGCATTGAACTGGCACCTGAAAGCGCTGAATACAACAAATGATACTTTACTGTTGGAGAAGTATGGAATCCTGTTTGGCAATCTTGCCACCAATTACAACAACCTCGGAAAAAAAGACTCTGCCTTTTATTACATAAAAAAAGGAATTGATTATTCAAGAAAACATGAGAACCTGTTTGCCCTGTCTAATTCCCTGGCTATTGCTTCTGCAATTAATGTAAGTGTGGGGCAGGCAAAAAAATCAGAGCCATTACTGAAGGAAGTAGTAGAGATACGGAAGCTGATAGGCGATCCTTTTTACACAGCATCTGACCTTGCACAATTAGCCTATTACTATGCACATTACGGCCAGCCGGAGAAAGGTATTGCGGCTTGTGAAGAAGGCATTGCATTGGCCCATAAATATAATTTAAGCACCAAATTATTCTTCCTGTATCAAAGCCTTGCAGATAATTATAAGGCAATGGGGAAAATGGAAGAGTATGGGCAAGCGATGGAAAATATTATCAGGCTTAAGGACTCTGTGTATGCAAAAAACTCTTCCAATGAACTGGCAGACCTGAATGCCAAATATGAATTGCAAAAAAAAGAGAATACCATCATTCAGCAACGGTATGAGCTTTTGCAAAAAACATACTGGATGTATGGTGCAGTAGTATTGATGTTGTTTGGCGTATTACTGTGGTATATTAATTACAAAGACAATAAGAGAAAGCAGGAGCAGAAAATGGCGCTGGCGCTGATGGAAGAAAAACGTATTTCGGAGAAGGCAGTATTAGTGGCGCAGGAACTGGAGCGTAAACGTATTGCAGCCGACCTGCATGATAACCTGGGTGCTTATGCTGCAGCCATTTCATCAAACGTAGATAATATTGCTGTAGCAAAAAATGGCCATGACAACACGGTATATGAGGAATTAAAAAACAACTCCCAGTCAATTGTATCGCAATTAAATGATACCATTTGGGTATTGACAAAAGAGCGCCTGGCATTAACTTCCATCAGCGACAGGTTAAAAGTTTTTATACAGCGCATTAATAAAAGCTATCCCCATGTGCAGATCGATGTAAAAGAAAATATTGAAACTGACAGGACATTGGCACCTATGCAGGCATTGAATCTTTTTAAAATTTTGCAGGAAGCCATCATCAATGCACTTAAACACAGCGGCTGCAGTAAGGTCATCATTACTATTGAAAGTAACATCAACTGGAAAATAACTATTGAAGACAATGGCAACGGTTTTCAGGAAAATGCTTTATCCAAAACGGGAGGCAATGGCCTCTATAATATGAAGAACCGCAGTATGGATGGAGGATGGAGCATTGATTGGCTGGGTAATGAACCTGTGGGAACCAGGGTGATAATCAGTTCTACTACAAATTAGTTATTAAGAAAAAGAAGGGGAAAGGCGATATTTACTTTCCTTACAAAGCCCGTTGCAAACTGCTTTAGAAAAATTAAACGCCTAACCAACTCATCATGGCTATCAATATTGCACTTACGGAAGATAACAGGGTAAACCAAAATACCTTTGTGCAGAAGATAAAGCCATATCCGGAACTGCAACTCTTATTTACTGCAGATAACGGCCATGAATGCCTCGAAGCATTAAAACGGTTACCTCATCACTTAGTACCACAGGTAATTTTTATGGACATAGAAATGCCGGAGCTTAATGGTATTGAAACGATCAAAATTGCAAAAGCTTTATATCCACAGATACATTTTATTGTACTCACGGTATTTGATGATGATGAAAAAATATTTGAAGCGATAAAAGTTGGGGCATCCGGTTATTTACTCAAGCATGAGCCGGCTGCCGTAATTACTGATGCTATCACTAATATTTTAGAATTTGGGGGCGCACCCATGAGCCCGGCCATTGCCCGTAAAGCGATGAACCTGTTGAGCCGTTTGCCACAAACAACTGTAGAAGATGAATTGACTGCCATGCCGGAAATGATAACAGACAGGGAGCAGGAAATATTACAACACATGATAAATGGCTGGGATGCCAAAAGGATAGCTGTTGAATTGTCTCTTAGTGTGCTTACCGTACGCAAGCATATTGCCAATATTTACACCAAGCTGCATGTAACTTCTAAAGCACAGGTAATTTCGCTGGCGCATAAAAATAACTGGGTGTAACGAACGATGAATTATGAATTTAGAATGACGAATTGGGAGTATTTGGCAACATTTTCTTTTCAAATATGGTAATGTTTACTTTTCAATCATTTAACAGTACTAGTACCACTTAACAGCAGGTGCCAAATTCGTCATCCCACATTCTTCATTCGTAATTTTCCTCTCCTTATCTTTGCCGTCCTAAATTTTAAAGAACATGAAGTGGCTGAATGTATTTGTAAAGTACCGTCTGTGGCTGGGTTTAGTATTGCTGGCGCTGGCAATTTTCACTAATATACAGGCTGGTTTCTGGCCGTCGTTCATATTGTACCTGCTGGCAGTTGTCTGCATACTCGGCCATTTTATTATCGGGCCCATGCGTTTGATACAGGGTTATATGGAAGAAGGTGATATGGCAGGTGCTAAAAAAGTGCTGGATTCTATCTGGTTCCCGGGTTTATTGATAAAGCCGATCCGTTCGGTTTATTATACCGTAAGAGGTAATCTTGACATGGCCAACCAGAATTTTGAAAGTGCTGAAAAGAACCTGAAAAAAAGCCAGGACCTGATGAGCGGTGGTGGCCTGTTAGGCGACCAGATGAAGCAGGCAGAAGGTGCCAACAAATTGCAGTTGGGAATGCTGGCATTGCAGAAAAGTGATTTCAAACAGGCAGAAAGTTATATCCGTGCCGCCATCCGTGCCGGCTTGCCGGATAAAGAAAATGAAGCAGCTGCTTACTTGCAATTATCATCCATCATGATAAAAAAAAGAGAGTTCCGTGCCGGTAAAGATTATTTCAGGAAAGCGAAAGCATTAAAACCAACTACACCGCAGATAGCAGACCAGATAAAACAAATGGAAAAATACATCACCCGGATGCCGGGATAACACTACAGCATGCTGTCATGCTGAACCTGTGTCATACTGAGCCTGTCGAAGTAAAATAAAAAAAGGATATTCAAACGAGTATCCTTTTTACATCAGGGGTTAGTCATAGAATTCAGTAAATAGAAAAGCGGGATAACTTAAACTATCGTGTAAAATAGAAGTTTTACAAAAAACCTGCAATCCCTCTCTTTATTTAGTTACAAACATTTCTTCCACTTTCTTATAGCGGTGATCAAAAATGGCCTTTACCTGCCTGCTTACAAATAAGCTGTTGGCAATATCACCCAGCCACCACAGTGGTAGTTTGTAGTGTACAATATCTGTCATCTCCACTCCACCGTTAGTTTCTTTAAAATGATGTTGGTGGTGCCAAAGGCTGTAAGGGCCAAAGCGCTGTTCATCCACAAAATATTTTCTGTGTTCCATGTGTATTATCTCTGTCATCCAATACAATGGAATGCCAAGCACGGGGCTTACTTTGTATTCGATCACCTGGCCAGGATAGATTTTATCGCCCTGGTACTTTGAAATGACTTTAAAACCAAGGTTGTTGGGTGTGATTGCTGCAAGATTGTTTGGATTGCTGAAAAAATCCCAGGCGGTATTAATGTCTGTTGGTATTAGCTGGATGGTTTTGAAGGAATAGACTTTGCTCATGCAGGTAATTTTTTAATAAACATTTGTAAGAGCAAAAAGTTCTGATGTTACATAAAAAGTAATACCACTATTCTGTTTTGCCAAACAATGCTTTTTTTAGAAAATAAAAACCATTCCATGCACAACTACCGTCTGTTCTTTGAAGGGTCCAGCTTTTACTTATGATCGCATATTCATCAGTTGTAGTGCAACCATGAGTGTCGTCAAGAACTTTGATTTCATTCTCAAATCTTTTAAATGCGTCAATCATCGACTGGTTTAATATTACCGATTTAGTTTCTTCTTTTTCTGTTATCGTTGCAATGAATATACAATCCTGTTTTTTTATACTCAGTACTTTTTCACTTGCATGAAAGCATCCCCAGGATGAAAATGCTATGTTTATAACCTCTCTATTTTTTAAGGAAGCAAGAAAATCAGATTGATAATCTAACAATTCATCTGGACAAATCTGGAGTTCATATTCATCAACAGAGTCAGGAATTATAATAATTTTTGAAACGGCCTTATCATAAATATTTCTGTAAAAAACTGTATAAGTTCCACTTTTGAAACTATCAATAGTAATTGGCCATTCATAATAACTCATAGGAACAATTTGAGTGACCAGTTTTTCTTTTTGAAAAAACCGGATAGTATCATTGTAGCCAACTCTTACGGGGTCGTTTTTTCTGCAATCTCCTGTTGATAACTGTATAGTAACATTTTTTTGAGACTGTCCAAAAGAGACGATTGGAAGCATGGATAGAATGATTATTAACTTTCTCATATCGTTGTTAGCAATGGGTTTTAAAGAATAAATTTTGGGTTGTTTGTAATATCAAAAATATTGAATTGCAAATCGGGGAACTGTTCTTTTCTGTTAATTTTCTTTTTCATTCGCTCTATCTTTGAACCATGCAAACATATCAGCAACGCCTTTATCAAAAATTTACAGAAGCTTACGAAAGCCTCAATGCACAGCAGCAGCAGGCTGTTGATACGATTGAAGGCCCGGTGATGGTGATTGCAGGTCCCGGTACAGGAAAAACACAAATACTGGCAGCAAGAATTGCCAAGATCCTGCTTGAAACAGATACACAGGCTGAAAATATTCTTTGTCTTACTTATACCGATGCAGGCGCCATCGCCATGCGGAAAAGGTTGCAGCAGTTTATCGGTGCCGATGCCTACAAAGTAAACATCTACACCTTTCATGCTTTTTGCAATGATGTGATACAGGATAATCTTTCGCTGTTTGAAAAAACATCTCTCGATGCTATTTCAGAATTGGAAAGCATACAGTTATTTAAAACACTGATCGATGCTTTCCCAAAAAATCATCCATTAAAAAGATACCGTGGCGATGTATATTTTGAAGTGAATAATTTAAAAAGCCTTTTCTCCAATATGAAAAGGGAAGGCTGGCAGGCTTCCTTTATCAACCAGAAAATTGATGAGTATATAGCAGACCTGCCATTGAGAGATGAGTTTGTTTATAAAAGAAAATACAAACAGTTTAATGCAGGTGATCTAAAACAGGATAAGATCGATGAAGAAAAGGAAAAGATGGAAAAGCTGCGGAGTGCAGTAAAAGAGTTCGATAATTACCAGCAACTCATGCGCCGCCAGAACCGCTATGATTTTGATGATATGATAAACTGGGTGATAAAGGCTTTTGAAGAAAATAAGAACCTGCTGTCTAATTACCAGGAAAAATTTCAATACATACTGGTGGATGAATTCCAGGATACCAGCGGTACACAAAATAAAATTGTACAACTGCTTATCAATTATTGGGACAAACCAAATGTGTTTGTGGTTGGTGATGATGACCAGAGTATCTATCGTTTCCAGGGAGCCAACGTGGAAAACATGCTTGACTTTGCCAGCACGTATAAGAACGATTTGAAAACAGTAGTACTTACAAACAACTATCGCAGTGTTCAACCCATATTGGATATTTCTAAAACACTCATCAATAAAAACAATGACCGCCTTGTAAAACAGATCGATGGTTTAAGCAAAGAATTGATTGCGGCCAATACGAAAATAAACCAGCTTACAGATGAGCCGGCGATAACAGAATACAATGCTGTAAAAGATGAAATGGCGGCTATCACAAACAGGATATATGCGCTATATAAAGAAGGTATAGAGGCTGGAAAGATAGCAGTGATCTATAAAGAGAATAAATATGGAGAAGAACTGGCAACTTATCTGCGGTTGAAAGGTGTGCCGGTGTACAGTAAAAGAAGTATCAATATTTTAGAAGATGCTTTTGTAAAGAAAATAATCCAGTTGTTGCGTTATTTAAATGCAGAGCATGATATTCCTTATGGCGGAGATGAAATACTGTTTGAGATATTGCATTATGATTTTTACAAGATAGCACCGATTGAAATTGCTAAACTAACCGTTGAAGTAAATCAAAAGAGATACAGCGGTGAACCAACATCGTTAAGAAAATTATTATCCGACAAATCAAAAGAAGCGCCAAAGACCTTATTTGATAAAGGCTTCGATGAAGGATTAAAAAAAGCAGGCTCTATCATTGAACAATTAATTGCTGATGTGTCCAATGTAACATTGCAGCAGTTGATGGATAATATCATCCGCAATGCCGGTGTGCTTACCTACATCATGCAGAGCAACGATAAAGTAAAACTGATGCAGTTGCTTACGGCCTTGTATAATTTTATAAAAGACGAAACAAGCCGCAACCCTTTGCTCAGCCTGCAGGGCATTGTTGAAATTATTGACCTGATGGAAAAAGAAGGCCTTGCTTTACCAATGGTACAGGTAGCAGGAAGCGAAAAAGGAATAAATCTTTTAACAGCGCATGGCAGCAAAGGATTAGAATTTGAATATGTATTCTTTGCCGGCTGCAATGCATCATCATGGGAGAAAAAAAGGAAACCTGGTGGTGGATATAAATTACCGGATACCATGTTCTCCTCACAACCGGTTGCTGGTGATGAAGAGGAATTGAGAAGGTTATTTTACGTGGCATTAACAAGGGCTGAAAAACATTTATATATCTCTTACGCCAAATTTAAAAACGATGGTAAAGAGCTGGAGCCATCTATGTTTATTGCAGAAATATTAGAACAGCATCAATTGCCAATAGAAAGAGTTGCATTAAGTGATGAGGAAATGATGGAATTTCAATTGCTGCATTTTACTGCACAGGCACCGGAAATAGAAAAACCGGAAGAAGATTTTATTACTGCATTGCTGGAAAAATTTGTAATGAATGTAACAGCGCTCAATAATTATTTAAAATGCCCACTTGGCTTTTACTATCAAAACCTCATTCGCATTCCTTCCGGAAAAAATGAAGCAACCGAATTTGGCAGCGCCATACATCATGCTTTGGAAAAGTTATTTAGAAAAATGCAGGATGGCAAAAAAGATGTCTTTCCTTCCAAAGAAGAAATGATCGAAGATTTTAATTGGTATATGAATCGCCACCGGGAAAACTTTACCAGGCAGGCTTTTGAAAGAAGGATCGAATATGGTGATGAAGTGTTGCGTAATTACTATGATAAATACATTAACACCTGGAATAAGATCGTTGCAGTTGAAAGAAACATCCGTGGTGTGGTGGTAAACGGTGTGCCACTGAAAGGTAAATTAGATAAGTTGGAATTTAATGGCAAAGAAATAAATGTAGTGGATTATAAAAGTGGTGATATTGACAAGGCAATGCCAAAACTAAAAGGGCCAAATGATAAAGAACCCAATGGTGGTGATTACTGGCGGCAGGCAGTATTTTATAAACTGCTTATTGATAATTATGAGCAGAAGGATTGGAAGGTGATAAGCACAGAGTTTGATTTTGTGGAGCCGGATAAAAAGAAGGAGTACAGGAAAGAAAAAATTGTTATTACTCCTGCTGATACCGAAACAGTAAAGCAACAGGTAACTGATGTATGGGCAAAAATTCAGGCCCGTGATTTTTACACAGGTTGCGGCAAGGAAGAATGCCATTGGTGCAGTTTTGTAAAAGACAACCAACTGGCGGTTGCGTTGCATGAACTGGAGGAAGAGGAGACAGATTAAAACAATTTTAAGAGAAAGGCTTTGCGCCGCAAGGATAAAGCAACTAAGTTTGCACCCAATGAGTATTAAAAATTTTCTTTATTGCATTTTCATTTGTTCAGCATTGTATTTTACCGGCACAGCTATTACCGGTTGTGCACAAATGGGTTATCCTACGGGAGGTTTAAAGGATACCATACCTCCCGTTTTAGTGAATGCTTTTCCGCCGGAAGGAACAACCAATTTTTCCGGGGATAAGATCGTACTGGCATTTGATGAATATATAGACATGCAGGATATACAAAATAACCTGCTGATGTCGCCTTTTCCTAAAACGGCACCCAACATTAGTTTCAAATTAAAAACAGTAACGGTTAAAATAAAAGACACATTACAACCCAATACAACTTATGCTATTGATTTTGGCAATTCACTCAAAGACCTGAATGAAGGCAACCCTTATAAAAATTACACTTATGTTTTTTCTACCGGCAATGCGATTGATTCGCTTACATTAAGTGGCAATGTTACATTGGCCGAATCGGGAAAAACAGACAGCACGCTGATTGTGATGTTGTATAAAAATTCGGGTGACTCTACCGTGCAGAACCGCAAGCCAGACTATATTGCCCGGCTGAACCGTAAAGGAGATTACAGGTTTAAAAATTTATCTGAAGGCACCTATAAATTATATGCTTTAAAAGATGGCGATGGTGGTAAAACATATAATTCAGTTACGGAAACATTTGCTTTTGCATCAACTGATATTGTTGTGAGCAGTACAGCCAAAACGACCGATACTTTATTTGCTTATGCAGAAGAAAAGGATGTAAAGAAAACAGCAGCAACCACAACAA
>JAZKGV010000073.1:0-3067 GCA_040385725.1 Bacteroidota bacterium
CAAGTTGCCTGTTCTTTTATTTTGCAGTCTGTAAAACGTTTTAACCATTCATCATGCCTTTTTGGGCTAACCAACGATGTTAGCAATGGCAATGTTTCTTTACAATCTCCCCAAACCGGCACTGTCGTTTTTACATTCTTATCAATCTCAGCAGGATCAATATCTAAGTGTATAACTTTTGCCTGCTTTGCATACTTGTCTAATCTTCCTGTAACACGGTCATCAAAACGCATTCCTACAGCGATCAATACATCGCATTCATTCGTCAACAAATTTGGTCCATAGTTGCCATGCATACCCAACATACCTACTCCGAGCGGATGATCTGTTGGTATCGCACTCATACCCATAATTGTCCAGGCAGCAGGTAATCCAGCCTTTTCTATAAATGCTTTGAATTCATTTTCTGCATTGCCCAAAATAACACCTTGCCCAAAAATTACAAATGGCCTTTCAGCTTCATTAATGAGTTTCGCCGCTTGTTCCACATAACTTTTTCTTACAATTGGTTTAGGGCGGTAACTTCTTATATGATCACATTTCTTGTATCCTTCGTAATCAAATTTCTGTAACTGTGCATTCTTCGTAATATCAATCAACACAGGCCCCGGCCTTCCGCTGCCAGCGATATAAAATGCCTTTGCTAATACCGCAGGAATTTCTGTTGCATCTGTAACCTGGTAATTCCATTTGGTAACAGGTGTGGTGATATTAATTACATCTGTTTCCTGGAAAGCATCTGTACCAAGCAAATGAGCAAACACCTGTCCCGTTACACATACAACAGGGGTAGAATCGATCATGGCATCAGCCAAACCCGTTACCAGGTTTGTTGCGCCGGGGCCGCTAGTTGCAAATACAACACCTGTCTTGCCACTAGCCCTTGCGAAGCCTTGTGCAGCGTGTATTGCTCCCTGCTCATGGCGGACGAGAATATGTTGCAGCCTGTCGTTATAGTCATACAGTGCATCATAGATAGGCATGATAGCACCACCGGGATAACCGAAAATAGTAGTGACGTTCTCATGCAGAAATGCATCTAGTACTGCTTCACTACCGGAAATAGAAACTGTCTTTTTTGTTTCTACTTTTTCTTTTTGTAATTCAAGTGTCTCCATAACAATAATTTTTATTATTGATCATTAATTAATAATTATTAATCAATAATCAGGCTTCATCCGTTACGCAACCCTCACTTGCATCCTTCACACACATGGCATATTTATACAACACACCTTTTGTTACTTTTAATGCTGGCTGCTGCCATTTCTTTCTTCTTTCTGCAATTATTTCTTCACTTACTTTCAATGTCATTTTTTTTGTAGCCACATCCAGTTCAATCACATCATCATCATTCACCAATGCGATCAATCCACCATCAAATGCTTCAGGTGTAATATGCCCCACAACAAAACCATGAGAACCGCCGCTGAATCTTCCATCTGTTATTAACGCAACATCTTTTCCTAACCCAGCTCCCATGATTGCACTTGTTGGTTTCAACATTTCCGGCATTCCCGGTGCACCTTTTGGCCCTTCATATCTTATCACCACTACATCGCCTTTCTTCACTCTACCATTTGCAATGCCTGTTACAAGATCTTTCTCTCCATTGAACACTCTTGCCGGCCCAACAAAACGTTCGCCTTCTTTACCACTGATCTTTGCAACACTTCCTTTTTCAGCCAAATTGCCATACAGGATTTGCAGGTGTCCCGTTTTTTTCAACGGCTGTTCCAGAGGGAGAATAATTTTTTGCTTCTCAAAATCTAAACCCGGAACACCTGCTAAATTCTCTGCAACCGTTTTACCGGTTACGGTCAGGCAATCGCCATGGAGCAATCCTTTTGATAACAAATATTTCATTACCGCCGGTACGCCGCCATGTGCATGAAGTTCTTGCATTAAATATTTTCCGCTTGGCTTAAAGTCGGCCAACACGGGAGTTGTATCGCTGATTCGTTGAAAATCATCCTGCATTAATTCCACATCCACACTCTTTGCCATTGCAATTAAATGCAGAACAGCATTAGTGCTTCCACCCAATATCATTACTATCACAATTGCATTCTCAAATGCTTTCTTCGTCATGATATCCTTTGGCTTGATATCTTTTTCCAGCAATACTTTTATTGCTTTACCTGCATTTAAACATTCGCTTTTCTTATCATCACTTATGGCAGGATTGCTCGATGAAAAAGGCAAACTCATTCCCAATGCTTCAATCGCACTTGCCATAGTGTTAGCGGTGTACATACCACCACAAGCACCTGCACCAGGACAACTATGTTTCACCACTTCTTTAAAATCTTCCGGGGTAATGGTTCCCGATATTTTCTTTCCTAATGCTTCAAAAGCAGAAATGATATTCAGTTCTTCATCTTTATAATGGCCCGGCGCAATCGTACCACCATACACCATAATTGAAGGACGGTTCAATCTTCCCATCGCCATGATCGCTCCCGGCATATTTTTATCACAGCCAGGTAATGCGATCAATCCGTCATAATAAAAACCGCCGCATACACTTTCAATACTGTCTGCTATCAGGTCACGGCTCACTAATGAATAACGCATACCATCGGTGCCGTTACTGATGCCATCGCTGATACCGATCGTATTAAAGATCAATCCTACCAAGTCATTATTCCAAACACCTTCCTTTACAATTTTTGCCAGGTCGTTCAAATGCATATTGCAGGTATTGCCATCATAACCCATACTGCACACACCAACCTGTGGTTTCTTCAGATCCTCTTCTGTTAAACCAATGCCATACAGCATTGCCTGCGCTGCAGGTTGTGTTTCATCCTGTGTTAATACTTTCGAATATTTATTTAATTCTGCCATTTGCCCCTATCCCCTAAAGGGGGACGATTGTGTTTTGTTATAAATTATTTTGCTACAAACATTTAATCTTTGGTCATCACCTTTAACCACAAAGCCCACTAAGATTTTCACAAGGGTCACAAAGACCCTAGTGTTCTTTGTGCATTCAACTTTGTGCACTTTGTGGTTAGACATAAACAAAAAGCCCGGCTCTTTATGGAGCCGGGCTTTATATGAT
>JAZKGV010000073.1:3077-17759 GCA_040385725.1 Bacteroidota bacterium
TATATGATTCGTTTTATCTAAATAAAGTTTCCTACTCCATGTGTTCCGGGAATAATAATGACAACGACAGCAATAATTATCACTGCGATATTTAAAATGTCATTATGTAATTTGCCTTTCAACATATAGAGTTGTTGTATGACAAATATACCCCTAACTTTTTATAAAAACAAAGAACTCTGAAAAAAAGGTTAAAGGCTTATGGTCAAAAGCGTAAAGCTTTGCTTCCTTCAACCTTACACCCTACACCTTCTGCCTTTTATATTATCGTCGACTTCCTCAACTCCACATTCTCCTGGCTGAACACACCTGATACCCTGCCTTGTATATACTCACATATCAACTCTCCTACTGTGGAGGTGAAATAAAAATTCACCGGGTCAATATCTTTTGTAACAAACATATTTTCGATTGTCCATTGGGCTGCTTCCCTTACCAGCTTTGCTTCTGCAGGTAGTTTTAAATAATCAAGCATCATTGCAGCAGATAAAATAGAACCTAATGGATTGGCTATATCTTTTCCTGCAGCCTGCGGATAGCTACCATGAATAGGCTCAAACAAAGCCGTAGAAACACCAACAGAAGCAGAAGGTAATAAACCTAATGAACCGCTGATAACACTTGCTTCATCGCTTATAATATCACCAAACAAATTTTCTGTCAGTACTACATCAAACTGTTTTGGATTGAGAATGATCTGCATCGCTGCATTATCAACAAATAAAAAGTCAACTTCCACTTCCGGGTATTGCAAAGCGATTTCTTTCACTACTTTTCTCCAGAGCCTTGATGTTTCCAATACATTGGCTTTATCAACCAATGTCAATTTCTTTCTCCTCAGCATCGAAGCTTTAAAAGCCTGGTGAGCTATTCTTTCAATTTCCTCTTTGGTATATTCACAACCGTCAGAAGCCCATGTCTGGTCTTCATTGGTTTTCTTTTCTCCGAAATAAATACCACCCACCAACTCACGGTAGATCACAAAATCAACATCTTCCAGCCGTTGTGCTTTCAATGGTGACAAATGTTGTAAAGATGGATAAGTAGTGATGGGACGGATATTAGAAAACAGTTGTAATGCTTTTCTTAGTTTCAATAAACCTTGTTCCGGTCTTACTTTAGCAGTTGGATCGTTATCATATTTAGGATGACCGATTGCACCAAACAAAACAGCATCGCTATTGATACAGGCTTCAATTGTTTCATCAGGTAATGGATTGCCGGTATTATCAATGGCAACTGCACCCATAAGACAATATTGATAAGTAAACTGGTGGCCAAACCTGTGTGCAACCGCATTCAATACATGTACTGATTGTTGCGTTACTTCAGGGCCGATACCGTCGCCTGGTATTACTGTGATAGAAAAAGTTTTTCCGCCCCCATCCGCTGAAGGGGTAAAATTATTACCACTTCCACTATTAACTGGAAAGTATTTAAAATGGTCTTTAATTGATTTGAGGTTGTTCATAATTTTGATTAAGTGGGTTTTCTGTTGAGGTTGAGATTATATTTTAATGAGTTGTTTCAAATGCCAGGATATCTTCCTTGCTGCTTAACAGGTAATCAATATCATCATAGCCATTCAGCATACAGGTTTTCTTGTAAGAGTTTATTTCAAATGATTCTGATTCGCCTGTTGTATCAATAGTTATTTTCTGTTCAGTTAAGTTTATTGTAAGTGTTGCTTCATTACCTTGTTCAAATATCTTTTGTAGAAAATCTTCAGAAACTGTTACAGGCAATAAACCATTATTCAAAGCATTGTTCTTAAAAATATCAGCGAAAAAACTTGATACAACAGCCCTGAAACCATAATCATCAATAGCCCATGCTGCATGTTCTCTTGAAGAACCGCAACCGAAATTTTTCGCCGCTACCAAAATACTGCCGGTAAAATTTTTATTATTCAAAACAAAATCAGCCTTTGGTTTTGCCTCATCATCATTTTCATAACGCCAGTCACGGAACAAATTTTTACCAAAACCATCTCTTGTGGTGGCCTTTAAAAATCTTGCAGGAATGATCTGGTCTGTATCAACATTCTCCATGTTAAGCGGAACAAACCGAGACTTTATAATATCAACCTTTGCTTTTCCCATTATCAATTATTCATTATCAATTATCAATTCAGTAATTCTCTTACATCTGTTACAACGCCAGTAATCGCAGCAGCAGCAGCAGTCAGCGGACTTGCCAATAATGTTCTTGCGCCTGCACCTTGTCTTCCTTCAAAATTTCTATTGCTTGTGCTGATACAATATTTTCCTGCAGGAATTTTATCTTCATTCATTCCCAAACATGCACTGCAGCCTGGCTGACGAAGCATAAAACCTGCTGCTTCAAATATTTTATCAATGCCTTCTTCCTTTGCTTGCTTCTCTACTTGCTTGCTTCCGGGAACGATCCATACTTCCACATCATCTGCTTTGTGTTTTCCTTTTACAAAAGAGGCTACCATTCTCAAATCTTCAATTCTTGAATTGGTACAACTACCGATAAAAACATAATCCACTTTATGCCCTTTGATCGCTTCGCCCTGGTGAAGACCCATATAAGCAAGAGATTTGCTTAAGCCAGAGCGGTCTGTATCATTGATTGTTTCTGTAGTTGGAATATTTTCAGTGATACCGATTCCCATTCCAGGGTTGGTGCCATACGTTATCATTGGTTGAATATCTGCTGCATCAAAATAATATTCTTTATCAAATGCTGCATCGCTGTCTGTGTGCAGTTGTTTCCATCCTGCTAATTTAGATTCCCACTCCGCTCCTTTTGGTGCAAACTCTCTTCCTTTGATATAATTAAAAGTTATTTCATCGGGAGCGATCAATCCGCAACGGCCGCCCATTTCAATACTCATATTGCAGATGGTCATCCTTGCCTCCATACTCAATGACCGGATAGCACTGCCTGCAAATTCAACTGCATAACCTGTTGCACCGCTGGCTGAAATTTTTGATAAGATGTATAAAACAATATCCTTTGAAACAACGCCCTTATTTAATTCACCATCCACATTGATACGCATCAACTTTGGTTTTGTCTGCAATAAGCATTGTGTTGCCAACACCATTTCCACTTCGCTGGTACCAATACCAAAAGCAATGGCACCAAATGCGCCGTGTGTTGAAGTGTGACTATCGCCGCAAACTATCGTCATGCCCGGTTGTGTGATGCCCAACTCCGGGCCTATCACATGAACAATTCCCTGGAATGGATGGCCGAGCCCATACAACTCAACGCCATGCTCAGCGCAATTCTTTATCAGTGCATCTACCTGCATGCGGCTTAGTTCTTCTTTAATTGGTAAATGCTGGTTAAGTGTAGGTACGTTGTGGTCTGCAGTAGCTACAGTTTGTTTTGGCCTGAATACTTTAATTCCCCTTTTATTTAATCCATTAAAAGCCTGTGGGCTTGTTACTTCATGGATAAAATGTGTATCGATATATAAAACGGATGGGCCATCCTCAATTGTTTTGACGATGTGCTTTTCCCAGATCTTTTCGAATAATGTTTTTGACATAAACCTTTTTTATTAAACCGAATTCTTAGTTGATGGTTCAGGTCGCTTAAAGCGCCCCGACCCAGTTACGCATGTTCATGCAAATGCTCCTCAGCCAATGCTTTCAGGTCTGCATCCTGTACTTCTTTTTTGCTATCGGCCACTTTTAAAAATGCATTGTACAAAGTATCCACATCATCCCGGTTAAATTCATATCCAAGATTTTTGAACCGGTAAGCCAACGCACTGCGGCCACTTCTTGCCGTTAGTACGATCTTTGAAGTATCAGCGCCCACTTCTTCAGGAGCGATAATTTCATAAGTCGTTGCTTCTTTCAAAAACCCATCCTGGTGAATGCCTGATGAATGTGAGAAAGCATTGTCGCCAACCACAGCTTTATTTGGCTGCACCACCATACGCATGGTTTCTGAAACAAGGCGGCTCATAGGTAACAACTGTGTTGCATCAATGCCTGTATATAAATTCAATTCAGGATGTTTTTTTATCGTCATCACTACTTCTTCCAATGATGTATTGCCTGCTCTTTCGCCAATACCGTTGATGGTACATTCAATTTGTCTTGCACCTGCAATAGCACCTGCAATCGAATTAGCAGTTGCCAATCCCAGGTCATTATGACAATGACAGGAAAGAATGGCTTTATCTATATTACTTACATTATTCATCAGGTAAGCCATTTTCTCGGCATATTGATGCGGTAAACAGAAACCTGTTGTGTCAGGAACATTTACCACCGTAGCACCCGCTTTGATAACGGCTTCGGTTAGCCTTGCTAAAAATTCAAGGTCAGCACGACCGGCATCTTCTGCATAAAACTCTACATCAGGAACAAAATTCCTCGCCAGCTTTACGGCTTTTACTGCTCTTTCTAAGATCTCCTCTCTTGTGGAATTGAATTTGTATTTGATATGATTGTCGGATGAGCCGATGCCTGTGTGAATACGTGGACGAACTGCACCTTTCAATGCTTCTGCCGCTACTTCAATGTCTTTTTCAACAGCCCTCGTCAATCCGCAAACGGTTGCTTTGGTTATCACGGCTGCGATCTGTGAGACAGACTCAAAATCACCGGGGCTTGAAATGGGAAAGCCGGCTTCGATGATATCCACGCCCAGTTCTTCCAGCTTCAATGCCAGTTCAACTTTTTCCTTTGTATTGAGTTTGCAACCCGGCACCTGCTCGCCATCCCGGAGAGTGGTATCGAAAATGTGTACTTTGTTTGCTGACATAGAAATGTGATTTTTATAACTGCGGTTAACTAATTTTGTAAGGAGCAATCGTAAGTCTACAAGAAGAATTAACAGCGCTTACGAATTTACTCATAGATGGGAGCTAAAAGGTATCAAAATATGGTTGTTTTTACGCCATATAAACACCAAAAAAAGCCCTGAAACACAATACAGACAAGGATTTTGACGAAAAGAAATTACGATGCCCAACCGCAGTACCGATAGCCTGTTTCAACTGATAAAAACGCTGGAAAAGAGCGAAAAACGCAATTTTAAGCTCTATTCCACCCGGAATTCATCCTCTGAGGAGTTGAAAACCATACAGTTATTTGACGCTCTCGATAAGATGGACAACTACGATGAGGCTATTTTATTGAAGAAAAACAAGGGCATAAAGAAACAGCAATTAAGCAACCTGAAGGCACAATTGTATAAACAAATACTGAGCAGTTTAAGGCTGATCGATGTTACGAATATTGATGTGCTGCTGCATGAACAAATGGATTATGCCCGGTTGTTATATGACAAAGGATTATACCTGCAAAGCCTGAAAGTGCTGGATAAATTAAAGGAACTTGCGAAAAAGAACAACCAACTCACACACATGCAGCAGGTGTTGTTTTTTGAAAAGAATATTGAAGCCCTGTACATCACAAGAAGCATGAAGGACAGAGCTGATAAATTGGGTGAAGAAGCAGATGGTGTGAACAGCAAACTTGATCTTGTTTCAAAACTCTCTAACCTCTCCCTCCAATTATATAGTTGGTACATTAATAACGGGCATTGCCGGAATAAAGAAGAAGAAGAAGAAATCAAAGAGTTCTTTAATAAGAAATTTGATATTGACCCGAAAGATTGCAAAGGATTTTATGAAAAATTATTTTTGCACCAGAGCTATTGCTGGTTTGCGTTTATCCGCCAGGATTTTTTGACCTATTACCGTTATACTCAAAAATGGGTTGACCTGTTTGAGGAACAGCCACAGATGCTGGCAATTGAAACAGCACACTATATCAAGGGCATGCACAATTTGATGGGAGCACATTTCAATTTGGCCAATCATCAAAAGCTAAAAGAAACGCTGGCAACATTTGAAAAGTTTTGCGAAAGTGACCTGGTAGTGAATAGTGCCAATAACAGGGTGCAGTGTTTTGTATACCGCACCATTTCTTTTTTTAATAAACATTTTTTGGAAGGAAGTTTTACAGAGGGATTGGAAAGTGTTCCCGAAATTGAAAAGCAGATAAAAGAATATGAAATTTATCTTGACAGGCACCGGATATTGGTTTTTTATTATAAGATAGCCTGCCTGTATTTTGGCAGCGGCAATTATGAAAAAGCAATTGATTACCTGAATAAAATTATTAACTGGAAAGTTGATCTGCGTAGTGACCTGCAATGTTACAGCCGTCTCTTGCATTTGATTGCACACTATGAAATGGGTAATGATGAAATTCTTGACCACCTGATAAAATCTGTTTACCGCTTTATGTTCAGGCTGCAGCATTTGAGTGTGGTGGAAGAAGAGATATTCAAATTTATCCGACGCTCCTTTGCTGTTACAGTAAGGAATATAAAACCAGAACTGGAAAAGCTTTTGGTTAAGCTGAAGAAGGTTGAACATAACAGGTTTGAGACAAGGGCATTTGTATATTTGGATATTGTTTCGTGGCTGGAGAGTAAATTGGAGAATGTGCCGGTGCAGGATGTGATAAGGAAAAAATTTAAACGCAAAAAAACAGAAGAAAAAAATTAAAAGTTGCTTGCTATAATGAAAAAGATTTCAACTCTACTCATATTACTTGTTAGCATTGTTTGTAATGCTCAAAAAACTAAATTGATAATTGGCACTTACACCAGTGGCAAAAGCGAAGGCATTTACATTTATGATTTTAATACTTCCACAGGCGACAATAAGTTTGTGAGCTCAATAAAAAGCTCCAATCCTTCTTTCCTTGCCGTATCTCCCGATAAAAAATATTTATATGCGGTAAATGAAGATGCCGATTCATTGAACAATGCCAGTTGGGTGAGTGCATTTGAGTTTGACAAAAAGAAGAAGCATGTAAGTTTTATTAACAAACAGCCAAGCGGAGGAGACCATCCTTGCCATATTACTCTTGACAAAACCGGCAAATGGGTGATTGCTTCAAACTATACCGGAGGTTCTTTTTCCATTGCTCCCATCAATAAAGATGGCAGCATATCTGCAGACAAAAAGGTGATCCAGCATAAAGGGAAAAGTATCAATAAAGAAAGGCAGGAGAAAGCACATGTACATCAGACTTTATTAAGCGCTGACAATAAATATTTGCTGGTGGCTGATTTGGGAATGGACAAATTTTTTGTATATGATTTTGATGATGTTAATGGAACAGCAAAAGAAAATACAGCTGTAAGTATAAGTGCCGGCTCAGGGCCACGACATGCAGCTTTTCATCCATCAGGCAAATATGTTTATCTCACAGAAGAATTAAGTGGTACTGTTGCTGCATTTAGTTTCGATGCCACTACCGGCAAATTAAAATTATTTCAAACCATCAGTGCGGTGCCGGAAGATCATAAAGGCACATTAAGTGGTGCAGATATTCATGTGTCTGCTGATGGAAAATTTGTGTACGCAAGCAACCGTGGTGAATTAAACAATCTTGTTATTTATAAAATTGATGAAGCAACTGGTGTACTTACTGCTGTAGGGTTTCAATCTACTTTAGGTGTAAAGCCACGTAATTTCAATTTTGATCCAAGTGGAAATTTTTTATTGGTTGCCAACCAGGATAGTGATAACATCATTATCTTTTCTGTTAACCATGAAACCGGATTACTTACTGATACAGGAAAAAAGATTAGTGTGCCGAATCCTGTTTGTTTGGTGTGGGTGAATTAATGATACTTAATCGGAGGATTAAATGTAATAACCGCCATCCTTCGCTTAAGCTTAAATAAATATTTCTCAGTAACTACTTTCTTTTTTACTACTGCAGAATCTTTAATTATTATCTTATTTTCTTTCTTTACTTGCGCCTGTATGCAAATAGACAGCCCCAATAGGAAAATAAACACAGATAGTATCTTTTTCATAAAAGTCACTTTAACCCAACTTTGTTCTTAATATCCGGCCGCAATCTTTGCTTACTCTTATTAAACACCATTCTCCCCTTCTCAATTCCTTTTCTCAATTCCTGTTGCTCTTCTAGAGGCAAATGATAAACAGTAGTGCATTCTTCACTGCAACAACCATCATATTTTGCAGCACATTCCTCACATTGTATAAAGAGTAAATGACAACCATCATTTTTACAATTGGTATGTGTATCAGCAGGCTTACCACATTGATGGCATTTGGCAATGATGTCTTCTGTTATCCGCTCTCCCAGCCTGTCATCAAATACAAAATTCTTTCCGATGAATTTACTTTCTAATCCTGCCTCCTTTGCCTGCTTTGCATAATTGATAATGCCGCCTTCTAAATGAAAAACATTTTTAAATCCATTGTGCAACATAAAAGCACTTGCTTTTTCACAACGGATGCCGCCGGTACAATACATGATGATGTTCTTATCTTTTTTATCCTGCATCATCTCCACCGCCATGGGCAATTGTTCCCTGAAAGTATCGCTTGGTATTTCAATCGCATTATCAAAATGCCCCACTTCGTATTCGTAATGGTTACGCATGTCAATCACTACTGTCTGTTCATCTTTCAGCAGGTCATTCATCTGCGCTGCATTTACATAACGGCCTTTATTTTCCATACTGAATGAAGGATCAGTAATGCCATCAGCCACAACCTTATCTCTTACTTTTATTTTCAATACCCAAAATGATTTACCCTGCCCGACTGGGTCGTTCAGGCGGGCGTCATCATCCAACGCAACATTTAGCCTGATGCCATTTAACGCTTCGATGGAATACAAATAATTTTTAAACGCTTCGAAATTACTTTCGGGCACACTTAGTTGTGCATTGATACCTTCCTGCGCCACATAAATTCTTCCAAATACTTTTAGTGTATCTAAAGCTTTGTACAATTCATCACGGAATTGTTTTGGATCGCTGACAGGAAAATAATGATAGAAAGAAAGAGTAGTGCGTTTCTCTGTTTCTTCATACAAACGCTTCTTGAGCTCCGCCTGGGAAACACGGTTGTGTAATGCTGCCATAGTTTTTAATTTGATCCTTTCGCTCACTGGTCGGTACCGTAGGTCAGACCAGCTTAAACAAAAAGAAATCTTCAATCCCGGTCCGACCTTCGGTGCTGACCGGTGTTTAGATTGGATGCTTGCAGGGCAAACCAAATTTTAACGGCACAAATATATCAAATAATAACGGCTAACGATTAAACAGGATCTTCAAATAGAACAACGGGCTCATAAATTTTTTCCTGATGTCAACATTCTCAAACATACAGCTGATAGTTTCCCTAAGCTCCTTACTCCGGCTGGCTTTGCCAATCACAAAATTAAAAAGCCAAGGTTTGCTCGATAATATTTGCAGGTAATGGCTTAGTTTTAATTCTGACCATAATTTCCTGTATAATTCTTTATCATATTCTTTTAAAAAATCAGCAGAAAAATTATTTGCCTCAATCACTTTCTTAATCTGCCTCGATGCTACCAAACCACTTACCATCGCATTACCAATGCCTTCACCGGTAAAAGGATCTATTAATGAACCTGCATCTCCCGTCAATAAAAATCTTTCCCCACTCAGGTTTCTCTTTTTAGAACCTAACGGTAAGCCCCAGCCTTCTACCTTTCCTTGCAGGGTGGCATTTTTAAACCTTTCCTGCATCACGGGATGTTTATCAATAATATCCTGCATCATTTGTTTCAGGTTCACCTTTTGAGAAGACACTGCACTGCTCAACATTCCCATACCAACATTTGCATTGCCATTTGGCAAAGGGAATATCCAGAAATAACCAGGCTGCAGCTCTTTTAAAAAATGCAGCTCTATAAAATTCTCTTTGTGTAACCCTGAAACATTACTATAGTATGCCCTTATTCCTGCACTGTAATGTTTTTGCTCCACCGTATGATGGGCTAATTTTTTTGCCACAATACTTCCCCTGCCCTCGGCACCCACGATCATTTTTGTAAAGATCGTTTTTGCATTCCCGTCCTGTTTTATTTTCACCAGCAATCCGCCATCAATGTATTCAATATCATTAATGGCAGTGTTAAGCATACAATCTGCATACTCACTTTTTATAAGGCTGAACAGGCTGTTATCAAAATCAATTCTTTTGCTTACAAAACCAAGTGGTTCGTTTTCATTGGTATTTTGCAAACGAAAGGGAATATCCAAACAAATGTTTTTACTCCCGATAAATTGAATGCCATTGCTAACTACTGATCTGTTGTTTGATAAAAAATGCTGCTGCCAGTTGTTATCCATCCGCTTCAGCATGCCCACCGTTTTTCCGCTCATGGCATCACCACAAATTTTATCACGAGGGAAAACAGTTTTATCGATAATGATGTGCTTTATCTTTTCCTGCGAAAGAAAAACAGAAGTGCTTGCACCGGCAGGACCGGCACCAGCTATCAAAACATCTGTAGTGTAATCGTATAATTGAGGCAATGTGTTTACAATTTTATCTTAAAAACCAAATGACACTGTTCCATCTTTTCTATTAATATTCATATTGCCTCCAATCAATCCGCCAAAGCCAATACGGATTGCAGTACCACTATAATTACCTTTATCAAAACCACTCACTACATCCACACGGAATATTTTAAGGATGTTTTCGATACCTGCAAATAGTTCTACATGGTAGTTATTATCATTTACAAAAAAAGTGTTGGTACCAGCTACCAGGTGCCAGTTTAATCTACGGAAGTAAGGGATCTTGTTGGTAAGCATACCATTAAAATGGTGTTCAAGGTGAGCTTCCACATAAAACGGTTCTGTATTACTAAATGCATAATAACTTACCAGCTGAAAACTGTTTACGTAATCGCTGGAAGCGGCTGTAAGGTTACCATTGAAATGCTGGTAATCCTGTATGTAAACAGATCTGTTATTTAAAAAACCTCCAAATGCCACTTTATATTTCATCAATCCTGCGATCCTCATATTTACATCGTCAAATATGCTGAACCGCCACTTGTCAAAATCAACATTACTACCAAGAAAATTGTTAACCCCTTTTACATAACTGGCGGTAAAAGTTGGATACTTTGAACCAACCGGCATTTTGCTGGAAGGGAACTGGATGTATTTCTGTCCTGGTTTAAAACTGATCTCTGCACCTATTAAAAATGCTTTGTGCGGATTAAATTGAGAAGCTATCCTGTCATAAGGATAATTAGGTGTAAGGTTTGCCGTATCCTTTTTAAACAGGGTAAAGTCTGTTGTATTATTCAATGGCTTCCTGTCTTCATACAATGTACTTACACTAAGCCGCAGGCCGCTTTCAAAACGTTTGCTGTAGCTAATATTACCAAACACATTTTCATACGTCTTCATAAAATTATCGCCATAAAATAAAGTACTGATGGTATTAATTAGCGGTAGTATCGGGCTTTCCCTGTTAAACTGTGTTACACGGCTGCCACCGGCAAAGCTCCAGTTGCTCCGTCTTATTTTTCCCATGCCTTCATAATCCCTCGATCCAAATTTTACTTCCAGCCATCCATTCAAATGCCGGTTGCTGAAGCCATACCGCAGATGAGGTTGTATTGACATATTGGTTCTTGCCTGCGACAGGTATTTATCATAGCTCCCCGTAACATTTACCACCAGTCCTTCGGCGGGATTATATTCAAGCCCTTTTATTAAAGCTTCTACAGACCAACTGTAAGAACCATTTCGCATATAATGTGTGCGGTTAATGCCGTTCCAGAATGGGTCAAACAATTTTATCTTTCCTTGTTTTGCATTCAATACATCAGCCGTCAACTGGCTTTTCAACGAATCTTTATGCACTTCAAACAAACTATCCTTTACCACGTAATCCCTTGCTTCTTCTTTTTCCAAAGGCACAGGCCTTATAGTATCCCAATATGTTTTGGGCCGCTGATCAACACCTGTATCATATTTCACAATTACATTACCAAAATACTTTTTTTCAAAAGCAGGCTGCAGGTTATAGTTAGAATACACGTTTACAAAATTGCCTGCGGCATCAATACCTAACTGATCCAGTTCAAAATGTATCAACTGGTTTTTCACCCGCCATGTTTCAGCAGTTACGGGCATGTGAAACTGTGTGAGTGTCAGCGTATGTATAATTTCCAGTTGTGATTTTTTTGTTAGTATAAGGTCTGTACTGTGAATACGCCAGTCGCCTTCAGTAATGTTAATTGTACCAGAAAACAATGGTTCATAATCACGTTTCGGTATTACTTTAATAGAGGTTATCTCTTTGCCATCTTCCCAAAAACTGCCAAGGTATTTGTATTTGTAATAAAACATGGCTCCATCTGCCACTGGCGAAATAAAGCCACGTGGGTTTAATTTTTCAGTGAACAACACTACATTGTTGTCGTACATATTTATAAAAGTAGGAAACGAAAAACCATAACCGTTGCTGCCACTCACACGGCTGCTCTTTACCTCCATTTTAAATTTATCAGGTTTTTGCATGGCAACAGACGCTACCGATTCAGACAAATAAATAATGCCTGCACCACTTGTATCAAGCCTCAGATCCTCCCTGTCCTGTTCAGGAATTTTTTGTCCCAGTATTTTTTTGGGCAACCGCCGCAGCTTTATCATATCCTTTGTGTACAGGTCGCAGGTAAATGCCTCCACTGCTTTCTGATACACTGGCCTTTTTTTGATCGCTTCCCTCATAATGGCATAGGCCGGGTCTTCACCCTGCTTAATAACTACTTCTTTCAACTGTAGTTTTTGTTCCTCCAGGGTAAAATTTATTTCTACATCACTGTCAGCAACTGTTACCGTTTTTTCCTGCGCTGCATAGCCAATATGCTGGCACAACAAAGTATAAATACCCGGTTTTACACTCACTGAAAACCTGGCCCTGCTGTTGGCACCGGCACCAATGGAACTGTTTTTTATAGTAATAGAAGAAAACGGCAACAATTCACCCTTGCTGCTGGTAACTGTACCAAGGATCTTTTGTGCTGAAACGCCGGTTGTAGCAACGGTTAAAAGAAGAAGGAAAAATTTTCTCATAATGTTAGATAAAGGAAAACGAAAGTAATTTTGATTTTGTTAGAAAGATGTGAAATGATACATTACTTGTTTTGCACCTGGCAATTGTTGTATGCAGAATCATTGAGGTATAGCATTACTTTCACCTGCAATTGGTTTGGCATCATTTAGTCTTCTCACAAAACTTCCACTCAACGCTGCCAACCCTCCCACTAAAGCGCCGATCAATGCTGTTATTAAAATCAATAGCATTGGGCTATCTGCTTTAAGAATAAGTAAGGAAATTTTATGCGCCAGCAGGTCATTGTTGTTACTGCTGATATACCAGCTTAAACCTCCCCATAATAGAAACAAGGGAATAAAGCCGGCTAAAAAAGAAGCCAATGGCTTTTGCTGAACCACTGCTGACACAATAAATGCGACAATTGCAATACTATACCACGGCAAATACAAACATGCAGCAACGCTAAGTATAGCAGTCAGAACTATTGAGATTAAAAATTTCATGCGCTATGGTTAAATTATTGAATTGTTATATTGTTATTGCTTTAAGAAATCCCCAAATCATCAAATCAATTATGCTTTCTTAAAACTCATCTTCCATTTCACCCTCTTATCACCACTCTCCCCTTTCTTCATCATCCACAAAGTATAATACTTTCCTTCAGCCCATTTATCTACAAACATATCATAAAACTTACTGCCGGGGTTTCCATTTTGCCCCCCGGGATATACACCATAGGCTTCTGTTTCAGGCGTAAGGCTTACTACCATCCGCCAGCTTGGGCCATGGTCTTCCTTGGTTGCGTTAATGCAATATTTGCCTCCGCCTACCGGCAAATTTTTTCTGCTGAAGGCCGGTATTTTTGTAAGATGATTTACACCAGTGCTTTTATATTTTGCCCAGTCAAGCATCTTTTTACTCTCCAATTGTTTTAATTCTGCCACTACTTTTTTAAATGCTGCTGTTACTACATCAGGTAAGGTTTCCTGCTGCGGCGTATTAATATTGTCGACAAACCTGTAAGCAGAATCTTTTAAAAGCCCTTCCAGCAAAGTGCCTTCATAGTGGCGTTTCTCTTTATCTTTCCTGGCATTCAAAAGCGAAGGGCAATTTTTAAATTCATCATCAAAAGTGGAATGATAAAAATTATTCCAGAGCAGATCAAATACCACCGGCCCTCTTTCAACTGTATCATCATTATAATTCCAACTGTTTAATATGTTAAGATATTTTGTTTCATCCTCATCAAGGTTTGCAGCATTGATGTTTTTAACAAGCAGCGGCACAGCCTCTTCTGCAAACACATCATAGTTATTTACCTGCAGCTTCATCATATCTGCTGCTGTAATATTTTGCATGGCAGTCAACTTACGGTTGATGATAAGGCCACGGTAAATGTGATAATCACTACCAAGATAATATGGGTAAGTGGAATCTGCAGGCCGCTGGTTGGCGCTGCTGATAAAACCCCTTTCAGGATTGTATTGAAAAGGCGTTTCATCCATTGGTATAAAACCCTGCCACATAAAACTGCTGTCGGTACCAGGCATTACAAAATCTCCCTGGTTCTTCCATTTGGCCGGCCAGTTGCCTTGTGTACGGATGGTTATATCTCCGCTCTTACAGGCAAAGGCCCCGTTTTGTCCCGGCGTACGCAGGTTAACGATGGCCGCACTGTAATCTGCATAATTCTTTGCCCTGTTTAAAAGATAAAACAACCGGAGTTCATTACTTGGGTCATGCGCTGTCCACCTAAGTGCATAGTTTTTATTGTTGGTTCCTTCTCCGCCACT
>JAZKGV010000074.1:0-5656 GCA_040385725.1 Bacteroidota bacterium
GCCAGGGTGCGGCTGGCAATGCAGAAAACCAAAGGATACTATTGGCCAATATCAGCGAAGCCTTGCACAACTGTAAGCAAAGCATACACTGGATAAGAGAGCAGCGAATGGCGTATGGCACCAGCCTGGCGCAAACTTTTATACTCACCCGTTTGCAACAGCAGGTTGACAGGATGTTTATTATTCTTGATGTACTTGACAGCGATGATACATTTAATACGGAAAGGTTTGTAATGTATTTTAGAACGGTGGTGCATAACGAAAACACCAAATACTCCATTAAAGAATTTACCAGTGAGAATACTGGTTATCTGGCCTACCAGATTGCAGAGCATGGAGGAAGAACAGGAGAGAAGTTTATTACTACAACAAGACAGGAATTCTGGCGCATGTTCAGGAGTGCAGCAGGCGGTGGCATCATTATTTCATTTATTGGTATTATAAAAAACCTGTTGGGCAAAATAAGTGCTGCACCTTTTTGGCAGGGCTTTTTGTACAGCACCAACTATTCGCTTGGCTTTATTTTGATACAGGATACTGGTTCTACATTGGCCACCAAGCAACCTGCCTACACGGCCAACAATGTTGCCAGTTCTTTTGATGCACAAAAAATTGGTGACAAACCTGATCTGAGAAACCTTGCGATTACCATTGGAAAAGTAAGCCGTACACAGTTGGCATCTTTTGCAGGCAATTTAATGGTGGTATTTCCACTTACCTATTTGTTAGCCTGGTTGTTTTTTGCTGCTACAGGTGTAAAGATCGCTGAAGGCGCTGCTGCACATAAATTACTTACCGATCAACAACCTTTTCACAGCCTAGCATTGTTGTATGCCTGTTTCACCGGGTTCTTTTTATTTGCCAGTGGATTGATTGCCGGGTATGTAGAAAATTATTTAGTGTATAGCAGGATAGGGGAGCGGCTACGCTACTCGACAGCATTTAAATATGGCTTTAGTGAAAAACGCCGTTATAAAATTATTCATTACATAGAAAATAACATGGGTGCTTTAATTGGAAACATTGCACTTGGTTTTTTTCTTGGCATGGCGGGCTTTTTTGGAAAGATATTCGGATTGCCCTTTGATATAAGGCACATTACCATTTCTGCTGCCAACACTGCTATTGGTTTTTTTGGGCTTGATAATAATGTGGCGCCAAAAGAAATTGTATATACTTTATTGGGTGTATTTGCAATTGGCTTTTTAAATTTTGCGGTGAGCTTTGGGTTGGCATTTTATGTAGCAGTTAAAAGCCGTGGTATAAGGTTGAGAAATTATCCTGAATTTTTAGGTATCCTCTGGCGCTATATAAGGAAATACCCAAGGGATTTTGTAAAAGCACCTCAATCAAGAGTAGCATCGCAACTTAGATAGATCCTTCTTCATTTTACCGTTCACTCAATCTTGGCAGACTGTAATAACAGTAACAGTATTTTCGCTTGTCTCTTGTTATCCGCAGGGGGCCGTTTCAAAGTTAAGCCATCCCGATAGCTATCGGGATGGCCTTTTTATTTTTTGAATGAAAAGCCCTCTTCTTTTAATGAGGTTGCCAGTAGTGGAATGGCAGTTTTGCCAATGCCATGCAATTGTAAAATTTCTTTTTCGCTGTATGCAGATAGTTCCTTTAAACTGGTAATGCCTTTATTTTCCAGTGCCCGCCTGGCAGGAGCGCTAAGTTTGGAAAGAAAACCATTTAAAGGTTTCTTTTCTTTTTCACAAACAGGACATACCGGGCAATCGCTTGATTTATAAAAATGATGCCCTTTGCTACATAATTTTAACTGCCCTTTTTTCATTTCCGGTTTTTGGGTTTTGCTTTTTCTTCATTCTGTACCACCCTGAATTTGGTAACAGCAGTTACCAATGCCAACGGCAATGGTTTATCAATGGGAAACTGTACCGATCCTTTTGCATTTTTATATTTCGATATTTCTTCCTGGAAATTTGCAATACCACCAGCCCCTGGGTAAAAACCAATATGGTTTTCGTAGCCTGCATAATGCACCAGGTTGCCATTTAGTTTAAAAGTGGGAATGCCATAGCCAATAGTTTCTTCTGCTTTGGGTGCAGCTTTTTTAATAGTGCTTCTCATTTTCTCAAGCAAAACCTGTGTGGCTTTGGGAAATCCTGCAATGTATTTGTCTACCAACTCTTTTCCATTCAGGTTTCGTTGTTTACTGTTTTCAGTTTTCTCTTTGCCATTTTGCTTCTTGCCTGTTGCATTTTTGCTTTTTACTTTTTCTTCCACCCACCCATTCATTTTAAAGGTGGCCCATATTGCCATTGAATGGCCATGACCTAAATCAAAATCTTCTTTTAACCATTTTGTCAAATCGCCGGCTTTAAAGCCTTCTTTTAAAAGCCCTTTCTTTTGAGCCAACTTTTTAAAATCTTCAGGCGTTTTACCTGTTTTGGTTTTGATGTTGTCAATATAAGCCTGGAAAGACATGGTGAATGATTAATTGATGAATAATAGTTGACACTGTAAATTTATTGTAGAAAAATGCAAATAGCGAAGTATGAAAACGACAACTTAGATGGCTAAATGCGGCCTTATGCTTTTATCGTTTATAATAAATAAATTTTCCCCTGCAAAGGTTTGCAGCTTTGTAAATGGTATTTCATTAACTTTAGTATTGAATTTTTTTTACACATTTGCGATTGCTTATTTTCTGAATTTCCAATTATCCAACAGATGAAAAAATTATTGCTTGACCTCTCCTTCCCTTCATTAGAAAAAGCTGCCAGGATAGAACTGGAGCAGGTAGGTACAATACAACACTATAAAAAAGGTGATGTAATGGTATCAGCCGGAAAAGAAATTGACAGGGTTTTCTTTATTTTAAACGGGTTTGTAAAAGTGTGCAAAGATGATGCGCCCGCTACCCAGTTTGTTTTATTTTATCTTCATGCAGGCCATGCATTTGGGGTATCACTTTCAAAGGAAGAAAAGCCAAATGTAAGTATTGCATCCTTTATAGCCGCAGAGCCCACCACTGTTTTGCAACTGACTTTTGATGAAAAAGACAGGCTTGCTAAAAAATATGACAGCATGTACCGCTACATACTTAAAAAAGCAGTAATGCACTATGAATTTTATATGAACATCATTACCAGCATTGTTTTTGAACAATTAGATGTACGGATCGAGTATTTTCTGAGCCGGCTTAGTAAAGCAAAAAATAAATCTGTACTCAAGATCAATCACCAGGAAATTGCTGATGGGCTCCATGCTTCACGGGAGTCTGTATCACGGCTACTCAAAAAAATGGAAGAAGCTGGCAAAATAAGATTGGGCCGTGGGCAAATTGAAATTATCAACCTGTCAGTATAATTATTTTTCGGCTGATCATAAAAATGACTTTTTAAAGCCAGGCTGCTTCCTGGTTTTGCTTGCCTGCTCGTAAGCGTAAGCAATACCAATTAATTCACCTTCTGTATATGCACTGCTGTAAAATGAAAGCCCTACCGGCAGCTCGTATGCAAAGCCGCATGGTACACTTATATGAGTGTAACCACTCATGGCAGCAGGAGCCGTGAGGAATACATCGCCCCATCGGTCGCCATAAATAGTATCAATGCTGCAGGCTGGCCCCATTGTTACACCACACAAAGCCGCTAACTTATTTTCCTGCAGCAATACATCAATTATTTTCTTTGAACCATTGTGGCTTTTCTCCAGTGCTGTTATATATTCTTTGCTGTCAAGTCCGGCTTTTGCATCACTTTGTTCAAGTAATTCCTGCTTAAAAGTGGGCATGGCCTTATCTTCATTTGCTTTGTTAAAAGCAATTACATCTTTTAATGATTTGATGCTGCCAGTTGTTTGTGAAAGATATTTATTCAGTCCATCTTTAAATTCAAATTTCATTACTTCAAACTCTGCCTCTCCCAGCGCATTCAATTTGTCTAAATATTCCAGTTCAATTATTTCAGCGCCCTGCTGTTTCATTATCATTATTGCTTTTTCTAAGATGCCATTTAGAAATTGATTTTCGTATTTCTTTTTTTCAATGCCAATGCGTTTGCCTTTTGAACTGGCGGCGTCTAAAAATTTTGTGTAATCAGTTGAAAATTTCCCTTCGCTTTCTTTTGATTTGGGATCGGTGTTGTCGATACCCGTTAATATACTCAATACTATTGCTGCATCTTTTACTGTTCTTGCCAATGGGCCTGCTGTATCCTGGGTAAAAGAAATTGGAATGATACCACAGCGGCTCAATAAACCTACTGTTGGTTTAATACCCACAACACCGTTTACAGAAGCAGGACAAGTAACAGAGCCATCTGTTTCTGTACCGATGGCTACCGCACAAAGATTGGCAGATACTGCTACACCAGACCCGGAACTGGAACCGCAGGGATTATGATCCAGTATGTATGGATTTTTTGTTTGCCCGCCACGGCTGCTCCATCCACTGCATGATTTGGAAGAACGGAAATTAGCCCATTCCGATAAGTTGGTTTTGCCTAATAATACCGCACCGGCTTCTCTTAGTTTAGTTACAATAAAGGCATCTTTGGCAGCCGTATTATTTTCTAACGCCAAAGAGCCTGCTGTTGTTTTCATTTTATCTGCGGTGTCAATATTATCTTTTATCAATACCGGTATGCCATGTAATAGCCCTCTTGTTTTACCAGCCTTTCTTTCTTCATCCATTTGTTGGGCAAAGGCTGCCGCATCAGGGTTTAATTCAATTACTGCATTGAGCATTGGCCCGGCTTTATCTATTTGGGCTATACGTTGCAGGTATAGCTGCGTTATTTGTGCGGATGTATATTTGCCTGCCGCCATCATTTCCTGCAGTCCGGTTATGGTGATCTCATTCAGTTCAAAATCATTGTTTGAAATGGTATCAATTGGGTACTCTTTTCCTTTTGTACTGTTGTTATCACAGCCTGTTGTAAGCAATGTGCCAATGCCTGCTGCTGCCAAAGTGCTGTTACGGATGAAATCGCTTCTTTTCATAAGCTATCTGTTTATATACTAATAAAGATAGGCAAGCGCCAATGAAATGAACATGTCAAATAGTATTATTACGGTAAGCAAAAATATTTCCCCGAAATAATTTTCTTTTCACAAAACAGCGCTGTATTTTATTCTCTCATCTATCACTTAAAACATTTTACCATGACTAAAGCAGCGCATTTCAGCAATAAAACTTTCCCCAAAAGGATATTAGCGCTTGATGGCGGTGGCATACGTGGTGCCTTATCATTAGGCTACCTGCAGCAGGTGGAAGATATTTTACGAACGCAGCATGGCAACGATCCCAAATTCCGCCTGTGCCATTATTTTGATTTGATTGGCGGTACCAGTACAGGTTCTATCATTGCTGCCTGTCTGGCCATTGGTAAAAACGTGAAAGAAATAAAAGACATGTACATGGAACTGGGTGGAGAAATATTTGAAAAAAAATATACCTGGTGGAATATATTTAAACGGATAAAGGCAGGCTACGACTCAGGGCCCCTGGAAGCACAACTACAAAAGGTATTTGGCACGGATACAACACTTGAAAGCGATACAATACTCACTGGCCTGTGTATAGTAGCCAAGCGTGCCGATACCAACAGTGTATGGCCGCTGATAAATCATCCAAAAGGAAAATACTTTGACAGCGATGAAGGAAGAAATAAAGATATTCCATTAT
>JAZKGV010000075.1:0-4481 GCA_040385725.1 Bacteroidota bacterium
ACGACATTATAAAAAATTGCATAAAACCCTTTATTGGCAAAGGTTTCAGCCGATTCAAGACAGATAGAAAAGCGCTTTTATTATTCAAATAAAAAGTATTTCAATAACCAACGATGTGCTTTTTACGATGGCAACGGTAATAATACCGGTGCAAAAAAGGAGCGTTTATGCTATATGCAGTTAAAAAAATGTAAATGATATTTGTACCAGAAGTTGATTGATATATTAATTATCAATCTATCCAATCATCCTGACAAACCAAATAAGATTCCAATCCAAGATCTTGTTAAAAGCTGTTAGAAATCCAATATCAGTCAACTTCTATTTTCTTTGATTAATATGTTTTAAATATAAAAACGACTTTTCCAAACAATCAGAAAAGCAAGATCACAATTCCTTTAAAAAACCACGGTTCTGTAACAGCCGCAGCGTAAAGCTGAAAAGTTACTAAGACCAATATCCTTTTACTGCTTAAATAAGCAGGTTGAAAAATCCACCAGAAACCAATATCCATTGCCAATGCTTTAATAAGTATGGCTGCAGAAAAACCATTTACACTGAAAAACCAGGCAAAATTATTCCCTGTGTTTGAATTTCCCTCTCCGGCATTACAGGGCCGGGACTTGTTGTAAAACAAGTATCACAACTTAACTTCCATCGGCTGATTTTTTTTAAATCAATGCGATGGAAGTTTTGCTTTTAATGCATTTCATCTTTCTATTTATCGCTATCATATTACCATATGTTTTTATTTCCACAATAGAGACATAAAATGCGTAATTCTTATAAATAGAATTTAATTTTTTTTATTGATAAAATTGAAAACATCATTTCAATAAAACCCTTTACTGTAAAGCATTTCATTTACTTCATTTTGTTATTCCATTTTCTGCAATATTTTTTTTGTTAAACACTTCATAATAAAAATTTTCAACCGCCGTTTAAGATAAAGTTTCCAAACATAAAAACAAGAAACGGCTTCCTGTGAAAACTAAAGTTCAACTATCCTAAAGAAGAACACGAAAATCCAATTCCGGTGTTGCATTGAAAGATGTAACCTTGAAGAACCAAAAACCAATTCCTAGGTCTATGCTGTAAAAAGCGATGATGACCAGAAAAACCAACACTGAAACCAGGAGTAAAATTTATTTCTGGAGAGGAAAACCCCTCTTAAAAAATTAAGATCCGAACTGCCCTAAACAAGCAGTTCAAGCAAACTCTCTCACCGGCAACGGTGGGAGTTTTTGTTTTTGCCGGTCGGCAACACAGGTCAGACCGGATTGGTAAAGCAGTATAAATGAAAGAGCGTATTTTAAATCGCTGTGCTACTTTTACAGTATGATACTCTCCTCTCCTTCTCAGTTAACTTATCAACCGAAAAGAATAATTTCTTTAGTTCCTTCACAAACAGAATTGCTGTATGATCTGGGATTGGAGGAAAGTGTTGTGGGCATCACCAAATTCTGTGTTCATCCTGAAACCTGGAAAAGATCTAAAACAATTATAGGTGGCACAAAAAACATTCACCCCGGAAAAATAAAGACGCTGCAACCAGATCTTATCATTGCCAACAAAGAAGAAAATGTAAAAGATCAGGTAGAGGGTTTGGCTAATGGCTATAATGTATACGTTACGGATATATCAAATTTAGAGGATGCATTAAAAATGATCAATGATATTGGAGTGCTTACTTGCACTTCATCCAAAGCAAATAACATTATTAATAATATCAAAGAAGGCTTCAGCAATAATATATCAAATGGAAAGATAGATACGGCTTACTTCATCTGGCGCAATCCTTACATGACCATTGGCGGCGATACATTTATAAACGATATGCTTGCAAGATGCGGTTTTGAGAATATCTATGCTTTGCAAACAAGATATCCTACCGTTGATATAAATCATCTAAAGGAAAAAGGATGTAAACTGCTCCTTCTTTCCTCCGAACCCTACCCTTTCAGACAAAAGCATATTGATGAACTGCAACTGCAACTTCCAGGTACAAAGATCATTTTGGTGGATGGGGAAATGTTTAGCTGGTATGGCAGCCGGTTGTTAAGGGCCCCGGGCTATTTCAAACGTTTGCTGGAACAACTGCAATAGTATATTTTGATAATTATTCTGCCCTTCACACAACTTATTAAATATCATTTTACAAAAACACAAATTCTACTACTTTTGTACAAACCAAACTAAATTAAACATCATGGGTAAATACAAAGCCGGTGTATTATTCGGCGAAGAGTTACAAGCGCTTTATAACGACGCAAAAGACAACCAGTTTGCAATGCCTGCTGTTAACTGCATTGGCTCCAACACAATCAATGCCACTTTAGAAGCAGCGGCCAAAGTAAATTCTCCTGTAATTATACAATTCAGCAATGGCGGTGCCCAGTTTGTAGCCGGCAAAGGAATGCCTAATGATAAACTGCAGGCTAATATCTCCGGTGGTATTTCCGGGGCTTTGCATATACATAATGTGGCAAAGCATTATGGTGTACCAGTGGTGCTGCATACTGACCATGCTGCAAAAAAATGGTTGCCCTGGATAACCGGATTGATCGATGCCGGTGAACAATACTTTAAAGAAAAAGGCCAGCCCCTCTTCTCTTCTCATATGCTTGACCTGAGTGAAGAACCTATTGAAGAGAATATCCACACATCAGTAGAGTTTTACAAACGCATGGCACCATTGGGCATGGGCATTGAAATTGAACTTGGTGTTACCGGTGGTGAAGAAGATGGTGTTGACAACAGCGATATTGACAATGCTAAACTGTACACACAGCCAGAGCATGTTGCATATTCTTATAAAGAACTAAGTAAGGTTGGCAGCATGTTTACTGTGGCAGCGGCATTTGGTAATGTGCATGGTGTATATAAATCAGGCAATGTGCAGTTAACACCAGTTATTTTGCACAACAGCCAGGTGTATATTGAAAAAGAATTAAAGACAGGGCCAAAGCCTGTTTACTTTGTATTTCACGGCGGCAGCGGCTCTCCACAAGAGCAGATCAGGGAAGCTATCGGCTATGGCGCTATAAAAATGAATATTGATACAGACCTGCAATGGGCTTTCTGGGAAGGCATTTTGAATAACTACAAAAAAATGGAAGCCTACCTGCAGGGGCAATTAGGCAATCCTGATGGGCCAGATTCGCCCAATAAAAAACACTACGACCCACGTGTATGGCTCCGCAAAGGTGAAGAATCCTTTATAAAAAGACTGGAAGTGGCGTTTGATGACCTGAACTGCATTAACAGGAACGCATAATTTATCCCACAAAGGCTCAAAGTTCTCTAAGTTCTACTCTGTGTTTTCTTAGTGCCTTTGTGGGACACTTTTAAAATCATTGCCCGTAACTTTACGTCCCGTATCTTAAAAAGTTAACGATTTTGGATATGGAAAAAACAATGACTATGGTAACAAGAGATGAAGATTTTGACGCCTTCCTCGGTGGTCAGGACTCCGGTTCGTATGATACAGAAGCAAAGGCAAGCGGCGGTGCAGGATGGTTTAAGCGTAAGAAGAAAGGTATATTAACCGAAACAAAAGATAAGGCTGATGCACCAGAAGGCCTATGGAGCAAATGCCCAAATTGCAAATACACCTGCACTATTACTGAGCTGAAAGAAAATTTATCCGTTTGCCCCAAGTGTGATTATCACCACCGTATCGGCAGTGATGAATATTTTGAAATTCTTTTTGACGAAGGCAACTACACGGAGTTATTCGCCAACGTTGTGTCTAAAGATGCCCTCGGTTTTGTTGACCTTAAGCCTTATGGCAAAAGACTGGAAGAAACCTACGCCAAAACCGACATACACGATTCTATTACCGTGGCGCATGGCAAAACAAATGAACAGGATTTTGTAGTGGCCTGCATGGATTTTGAATTTATCGGCGGCAGCCTTGGCAGTGTAATGGGTGAAAAAATTGCCCGTGCCTGTAATTATTGTATTGAGCACCGCATACCTTTTATGATCATCAATAAAAGCGGTGGCGCAAGAATGATGGAGAGTGCCTTCTCCTTAATGCAGTTGGCAAAAACCAGCGGAAAGTTGTCGCAACTGGCAGATGCCGGTGTGCCATATATCTCTCTTTGTACCGATCCTACTTTTGGCGGCACCACAGCTTCCTTTGCTATGCTGGGTGATATTATTTGCGGCGAACCCGGCGCACTCATTGGTTTTGCCGGCCCAAGGGTTATTAAAGAAACCATTAAAAAAGACCTGCCCGAAGGTTTTCAACGCAGCGAATTTTTATTGGAACATGGCTTTTTAGATTTTATTATACACCGCAAAGAACTCAAAGCGAAGATGACACAATTGCTGGAATTGTTTAAGGGTTAAGTGAACTAAAAATATTTAGAGGGCTGCCCAATGGTGGCCCTTTTTTATTAGGTGGTGGCGCCTGCAGCAGCCTAAGCTAAACTTTAGTAATGCCCAGGATTTGTTCATCTAATGGATTGGAATCA
>JAZKGV010000076.1:0-10635 GCA_040385725.1 Bacteroidota bacterium
TTGAAAGGAGATGAACCGCAATTTTTAAAAGAATATTACGATTATTATAGAACTAAAAGAGGATTTCATGAACGTTCGGTAAATTCTGGAAATTCATGGACAGCTACTACGCCTTTATCGTTTATGAATATGCCTATCTTAACTTACATCAAAGAAATCTCGCCACGACCAGTTTTAATAATTGCTGGAGAAAAAGCACACTCAAGATATTTTAGTGAAACTGCATTTCAAAACGCCAATGAACCGAAAGAATTAATCATCGTTCCAAACGCCGTTCACACAGATTTGTATGACAAAGTGGATATAATTCCCTTCGTTAAATTAGCTACCTTTTTTACTGAAAATCTGAAATAAAATTTTATAAATACCAATTAGCCAACGCAACAAGACAGGCACATTTCCAAGGCACACAAAGCCGATACACAAAAGTGTCTCGTCCTGAAATAGGTTGACCCGAAATTATCTGTGTTAGTATTTTAGAATCTCATTCTTACTTATTCAGAAGCGGCCGCAAGGTATAACCCTCTTTCTTCAATAATTCAACCAATCCCTTCTCTCCTACCAAATGCCCGGCACCCACAGCCACAAATACGGATTGCTTTGGCATGATCATTTTTAATTGTGCCACCCAATTCATGTTCCGGTTATCAAGCAACACTTCCTGGTGTTCTTCCATGCCAAATTCACTTTTATTAAAAAGATCTTTCATTTCACCCAGCCGCTGGTTTTTATACACCTGCACCATTGTATCAAAATACTTTGTGTATGTAGCCATGCTGTCAATACTTTTTAATAATTCTTTTGCCTGTTCTTCATAAGGTATGCTGTCAAATACCGAAGCCTGGAATTCCATCGATTCCAAACCATTGATCTGCTTTTTTTCTGCCTTCGCTAATTTCATCAACTCTTCCTCCACGCCGCTTACAGTTTTGCAGGGCATCATCTTGGGGTACAGCATCGCCACTAAAAAAAATGGCTTGGTACTTTGAAAAAAATTCAACGGGGTATGCAGGCTGTCTTTAAAAAAGCTTTCGAGTTTCTTATACTCCTCTTCTGTGTAAAGGTCTTTCAGTTTCTTTCCGCCTTTCATGTTTATCATCATCAGCCCGCCCATAATTACTGAAGGGTCGTCCATATCCAATTCCATGTACACACTGCCGGCATTTGTCATTGCTTTCTTTAATGGATCGCTGATGTTTATATCCCCCTTACACATCAGGTGAAAAGTACCAAAGAGGTAAGAATTTTCTTTCAATCCTTTGCCACTTACTTCCCACAATAAAGTATTATCATCGGCATTGCTCACTAGCTTTGTTTGTTTTGGCTGTGCCTTACAGGAAAAACCAAAAAATACGATCACTAAAAAAAATAAATTATAACGCATACTGTCTTTAATTAAAATATTTATATCACGCCATACAAACTTCCACCTTTCTCAAACAACGGGCCTATCTTTTTTTCAATGGCACTATCCTTTTCAACAGGTGGCGCATGATGTGGTTTTATCCTTGCATCCATCACCAATGGCCCATGGCAACCCCAGTGCTTGTTTTCTGTAAAAGTGTTGATGCCATACATATCATGTGACGGGTTGCACCTTGTAAAACTAACCCATAAAAAATTGCGCAGGCTACCGGCTGTAAAGTTTGCATCATCTGCAACAATGATCAACGGTACTTCATTCAGATCAATACTTTTTAACTGCTGGTTCAATGCTTCCATCTGCAACGCAGCTTTATCATAGTTTTCAAAAGCAGCGGTTTGGAGCACCAGCACACCGGGCATTGCCAGCCTTGCATTTTCAAAACCATTTAATTGTTGTACTGAAGCAGGCACTTCTGTTACCAGTTCTCTTTTTACATCACCATAAGCCGCCAGCACTACTTTGCTGCCACTGTTAAGCGATGTGCCGGAGTAATCCAACGTATCAATAGTAGTGTTGGTATAAAAATGAATATCTTTTGCAGGGTCAATTCTCCTCAATACAAATTCAAGATATGCCTGCACATCATGTGTGTTCAGTTTGTTTGAATCATCCGCAGTAATAAATAAAAATTTGGCCAGGCTTAATTGCCCTGTTCCTAAAATATGGTTGGCGATGGTAAGAATTTCTGCCGGTTGTTTTGTTGGCGTGTAGGGTGTATAACGTTCACTGCCGATAGCAAGTAACAAGGGATGAACACCAGCAGCATCCACAGCATGCACTTCTTTCAGGCCCGGTATTTCTTCCTGTAAGGCACTGCCGGTCATTTCATGTATCAGTTGCCCAAAGCTGGTATCTTCCTGCGGCGGACGGCCCACTACAGTAAAAGGCCAGATAGCATTTTTCTTTGCATATACCTTACGCACTCTCATCAGCGGAAAAGGATGCTGCAAACTATAGTATCCCAAATGATCACCAAAAGGCCCTTCGGGTTTATTCTCATTGGGGTACACTTCACCGGTGATAACAAAGTCAGCATCTGTGCTGATGCAAAAACCATTGTCATATACATACCTGAACCTGCGGCCACCCAGCACACCTGCAAAGGTCATTTCGCTGATACCTTCAGGCAATGGCATTACGGCAGCCACAGCATGTGAAGGTGGGCCGCCAACAAATACACTTACCTTAAGCGGCTTACCCTGCCTGTTGGCCTTTGTTTGGTGTACACCGATACCGCGGTGCAGTTGGTAATGCAACCCGATCTCTTCATTCTTTTTATACTCATTACCGCTCAATTGCACCCGGTACATACCAAGGTTGGCACTCATGATGCCGGGCTTATCAATATCTTCGGTATAAACCTGGGGTAGTGTTACAAAGGCGCCGCCATCCATCGGCCAGTGATGTATTGGCGGAATGTCTTCAATTTTTATTTGCTGAAATAAAGCTGGTTTACTCAGCGGATTTTTTAAAGGCAATGCTTTTAAGGCAGCTAAACCAGCAGAAAAATTTTTGAAAGGATGTTTGATGGCTTTGATGGGTTCATTCTTCAACTCTATCAATTGCTGCACCACTGCCAATGTATCACGGAAAATAAATTTACTTCTGTCCAGTGTACCAAAAATATTGGATGCAGTCCTGAATGTACTTCCCTTTACATTTTCAAATAACAAGGCCGGGCCACCGGCTTCATGTACACGTAAATGAATAGCCGCCATTTCAAGATAAGGGTCAACTTCTTCTTTGATACGCACCAACTGCCTGTTCTTTTCCAAATCAAGCAAACAGGATTCAAGCGACTGGTAAGCCATGCGGTAATTTTTCTGAAAGACAAAATAAGGAATAACAAATAAGAAATAAGGAAGTTTAGATTCTGCGTAAACGCCGTAACACAATAACCAAAAACGATTAACCAATTTTATTAATACACATTTACCGGGCAACCCGTTTTGTTCCTTCCACCGCTGCCGCCCCGGTTAGGACGGCCCTGCAGCCTGTAACTAAGTGATAAACCAACCGTGTAATAAAAATCTTTGCTTTTGGGATTGCCCCTTCTTGAAGTGGCATCAGGGTAAGGAAGCGAATGGTTGAGCTCATCAGCACGAAAAGAAAAATCCACCGCCTGCTGGCCGTAATTGGCCCTTAACTCATCTTCATCCGGGTAACTGTCGCTTACATCATCCAGGTAGTCAGTAAATAATTTACGCAAAGCTACTTCCAGTCTTACATTCACATTATCGCTCAGCAGAATTTTTACACCACCTCCAAACGGGATCGATAATTGTGTAAGGCCGTATTTTTTTCTTCCCAGGAAAAAGCCCTGCCCTTCGGTACCTAACGGCTGCAGGTAAACTTTATCATTGGTAGAATCCAGTGCATAAGGATTAAAATGAAAACCTGCCACACCTGCAAATACATAAGGAGCTATAGTATGTTCGTACGAACTGAGTATGTCATATTCTGCTCCCAAATGCACTTCCATCAACTGGCTTTGAAAACTAAAGTTGCGTACTGCATTCAGCTTGCTGTATTTGTCATCGCCGCTTACTTTACCTGCTAGGAAACCCAGCCTTATAAACAACCTGTCAGTTGCCTCATAATAAAGGCCGCCCCCAATAAAAGGGTGTGCCTGGCTGAATGTAAAGCGCTTTTCCTGCAGGTCGCCCTGGTAGTTAATAACACCACCGGTTAAATACAGGTGAACATCCTGTGCAAGGGTGGCATTGCAAACAGCACATGATAACAGTAAAGAGAAAAAATATTTCATTGTTTATGGGGCTGCAAATATAGCTTATAATGCAGTAAAAAGGGTAACCCGGGCAGGCATTATTCGCTTGTGGGAAAATGATGAAGGGTTTTAATGAAACTTATAGTCTGTTCTTACCGGCGTACAATGCTCGGATAATATCTGCACTTTGTTCTTACCTGTTTTTACTACTATGATACTGCAGCGCTGGTCTTCATCAAAAGGAACGCCACGGTAGCTTCCTTTTCCTTCCCACCTGCTACTTACTATTGCCGTGTTTTCATACAAGGTTACGTCAATGGCATGCCGCCACACCCTATCTAATTTGTATTCATCAGAACCGGCAGTTTTTACCACACCTTCCCTGCTGAATACACCACCTGACTGTGTAAAATAAATATACCCCGGCGCCAATGTAGAATCAACCTCTTTCAGGTTTTTATGTTTCCAGCCATCGTCAAAGCGGTTGATAACATCAATTACTTCCTGCTCGGTAAGCAACAGTTTTCTTTTGCAGGATGACAACAATAAAATGGATAAAGCCAATACCGAAAGCAATTTTCCCATATTGCAAATATAATTTTTATCCGTTCGTGTCAGTCACATAAAAACCACATAAAAAAATTTATGCCATGAACGAAAAAATCCAAATCTTTGCAGTCTTCAATTATACGAATTATGAGATCCTTCTAAGGACGGTTTTTTCGTAAAGCTGTCACCCCACTAACTGGTTTTTATCTGCGGCAACCGCCGGCAGTTTTATTTTCTATTATTTTATAAAAAAGAATCTCATGTTCAATAATCAATCTTTATCAGTTCGTATCAATTCACTTTGGTCTGTTATTATACAATCACTAAAGGGCGACATGCAGGATTATACCACCGGCAGCATACGCCGTGCGGTAGTGTTGCTGGCTATTCCCATGGTGCTGGAAATGTGTATGGAGAGTGTGTTTGCCGTGGTGGATATTTTCTTTGTAAGCCATATTGGTAAACATGCCACTTCTGTTGTAGGGCTTACAGAATCTGTTATCACTATTGTATATTCTCTTGCCATCGGTATCAGTATGGCAGCTACTGCGATGGTGGCAAGGCGTGTGGGAGAAAAAAATCCTGAAGCCGCTTCCAAGGCTGGTATGCAGGCAATGCTGATTGGCATATCAATCACTTTAGTGATGAGTATTGCAGGTTTTGTGTTTGCCGCAGAGTTGCTGCAATGGATGGGTGCAGAGCCGGAAACCATTTCTTCCGGTATAAACTATACAAGAATTATAATGGCTGGCAGTATTGTTATCATGCTGTTGTTCTTACTCAATGGTATTTTTCGTGGTGCCGGCGATGCTATGATGGCGATGAAAAGTTTGTGGCTGGCCAATATCTGCAACATTATTCTTTGCCCGCTCTTTATCCGTGGGCTTGGGCCTATACCTGCAATGGGTGTTACGGGTGCAGCTATTGCCACTACTGTTGGCAGGGGCATTGGTGTGCTGTACCAATTGTATCATTTGTTTGATGGCAAACGTATGGTAAAGTTTGCTGTGAAATATTTAAAACCAGATTGGGGTATCATCCGTTCTATTGTAGATATAGCCTGGCATGCAACGTTGCAGTTTTTAATTGCTTCCGGAAGCTGGATAGTATTGGCAAGATTGGTGGCACAAACCGGCCACAGCGATGCTACAGCAGGTTACCAGATCGCTATTCGTATTGTGATGTTCTTCCTGCTGCCTGCGTGGGGATTGAGTAATGCAGCGGCAACCCTGGTTGGGCAAAACCTTGGAGCATTACAACCACAAAGAGCAGAAGACTCTGTTTTAAAAACAGCTAAGTACAATGCTATTTTTATGCTGGCGGTATCTTCCATCATCATTGTGTTTGCGCCCTGGATCATTTCATTCTTTACAAAAGAGCCATTGGTGGCAGGCTATGCTATTGATGCCGCCAGGATAGTGAGCGCCGGTTATGTTTTTTATGGTATTGGTATGGTGATGGCCAATGCGTTTAATGGTGCTGGTGACAGCCGCACGCCTACTATCATTAATTTGTTTGGCTTTTGGTTTTTTCAAATACCATTGGCGTATGTGTTGGCAAAAGTTTTTGATATGGGGCCGCTGGGCGTTTTTATTGCGGTGCCTGTTTCCGAAACCGCTATCAGCATTGCAGCTTATATTTTATTTAAGAAGGGAAAGTGGAAGTTGAAGAAAGTGTAATTATAAATAAAGCCTGGCAGTTCGCCGGGCTTTTATTTTCTTTTTGTTGCACAACTGTTATATTCATCTATGATCTTTGTCAATACTTCTTTTTTAATAACAGGTGAAAGTGTAAGCTGAGGAAAAAAGTAGCCCTTTGTTTTATTGTAAATTTTTTCTGACAGTTCAGGGCAGTCAGCTACAATATGGCTCATTTTTAAATTAAAGTTAGGCGCCAGGTTTTTATTGCCCATGCCCCATGTTTCAAGCCTTTCAAAAGAAGGAAGTGAAATAAAGTATAATACCAGATCTTCCCTGGTATCCCTCTGCAGGTTGTTTTGATATAGTTCATACAAGTGTATCCTTGAGCTATCCGGCGTAAGCCGCTTTACAAAAAGCAACCGCAGAGGGCTATCAAAATCAACTGACAACTGTTTAGGCAGGTAGAGATCATTACCAACTGCGTATGAGTGTATGCTATCAATTAAGATCCTTTCGTCCACACCTTCATTGGTAAGCGTGATATAATTAACGGCATATGCAGCTTCAAGTGTAATGGTCAGCAACCCTTTCTTTTGAGTGCCGTCAACCATATTTATAATACCGCCATGCTTTGATACATTGTTGGGCGAATCAAAATAGGAAATAGATTTACAGCCAGCGAACGCTATAATACAAATGATCGGTATCAGTTTAAAAGGGTTCATCATTGTATTACTTTAGAGTTAATTTACCAGGTTAAATAGCGAAACAAATTTAAATACACTTTCTACACTTCTTCCTTCCCCATCGCCGCCTGTTTCATTTTATGTGCCAGCGTTTGCCCCAGGTATTTTTCTATTACAGCATGGAGCCAGTAAATAACTGGTGTAAGTAAAATGGCAATCACAAATTTGTAAATGTAATTACCGGTTCCGGTAACTAATATCTGGTGCAGGCTCCACGGTTCACCCTGGCCGGGCTGCAGCCGTTTACCCAAATAAAAAGCAATAAATAAAACCACGAAGCTGTCTATCAACTGTGATACTAAGGTGGAACCCGTTGCTCTTAACCAGATGCTTTTTTCACCTGTTACTTTTTTTATGCGGTGAAAAACAAAAACATCCAGCACCTGCCCGATCAAAAATGCAACCATCGAACCAATGATGATCCACATACCCTGGCCAAAAATTCCCCTGAAAGCTGCATCGGGATTATCAATGCCATTGCCAATAGAAAAGTAGTCTGATGGTTTTAAATGTATAGCGCCATTGAACATGATAAACGCATAGCTGATGAGTACAATGGTAAAATAGGATAAAAACCTAACGCCTTTTCGGCCGTAGTATTCGTTAATGATGTCCGTCATTATAAACACAACAGGCCACAATATTACACCGGCTGTTAAATGAAAACTAAAAGGACTGCCAAACAAATTGATGTTGGCCCTTTGCACACCCACTGTATCTTCAAGCGAAAAAATTTTTACGCCAATTACTTCGGCAATAATGGCATTGGTTACAAACACCCCCGACAAAATAATGAACAACCGGGTGCTTTTGTCTTTAAGGATAGTATGTACCATCAGTATAATTTAAAGTAATAAAGCTGGAATAATAAAAACAGTAAGTTAACCCAAACCAGCCATTTGGCAATGTTGTGTTGTTTCTTTAGCAGCAAAAAAATAAGGCAGCAAACGGCAAAAATAAAATTGAGTATTACGGCTATAAGAAACCCAAGAATAACCAATGTGCCCTGTACAGCAGGCAATGGAATAATAGCATCGTGGTTACCATTGGAAACATAATCCTTCTCCATCAAACGAAAAATAACAGCCGCCACAAAGCAAAGGTTGCAGATAAAAACTATTTTGGAAAAGAAACGCATAAAAAACAATTGAAAGTTGAAAATTGAAAATTGAGAGTTGACACTTTGCTATCCACTCAACTTTCCATTATCCATTATTAATTATCCATTTTTCCCCGTGAGCATTGGCACAAAGGAAAAATTTTCAAATGCTTCTTCACTGGTGCTACCATCGGCATTTTTAGTGATGCGTAACATGCGCTGGTGTGGGCCTTCATCCACCGGGATTATCATCTTGCCTCCCACTTTCATTTGCTCTATTAGTTTAGGTGGAATAAAAGGTGCCGCTGCGGTGATGATGACTTTATCAAATGGAGCATACGTTGGCAAACCTTCGTAACCATCGCCATAAAAAAACTTTATGTTGGGATACTTACTTTTTAATACAAAATGTTTTGTCCTGTCAAACAATGCTTTTTGCCTTTCAATGGTAAACACCTGTGCTTTTACTTCTGCCAATACAGTAGCCTGGTAAATGCTGCCGGTCCCGATCTCTAAAATTTTATCAAAAGGTTTCACCTGCAGCAGTTGTGTCTGGTAAGCTACGGTGTAAGGTTGAGAAATGGTTTGTCCTTCTGCAATAGGAAAGGCCCTGTCTTCATAAGCAATTTCATCAAAGGCGCTGTCTAAAAAAAAATGGCGGGGCACATTGTTGATAGCTGCCAGCACAGCTTCATCATTGATACCTTTTTCCTTTAACGTGTCAACTAATTTTTTTCTCAGCCCCTTGTGGCGGTATGTGTCTTCGTATTTTCTCATAGCGTAAGTAAAGCGACACGAATTACATTCTTTTTCAGCAATAAAACAAATGAAAAAGCCCCGGTTAGTTTAACCGGGGCCTAAAAATATTCTTTCTACCTCGGCATGTGCTCATCAAAATAAGCATTCACTGCTTTGTTCCAGTTCTCAATATTTTCCTTACCAAGCTCAAACATATTTTTATTGGCCTGGTTGTATTTATCACTGGCCGTATTTATATCATTTACTGCTTTGTTATAAGCATCCACATCCTGCTGGCTATGGTCTGATTTTTTTTCGTAATCCTTTTTAATTGTTTCAAACCTTTCTTTCACCAGTAAAAAATCGGTGATGGGTTTAATAAAATCTGTTGCTTCTTTTACATAAAACTGCATCAATTGTTTGCAGGCACCTTTTAATGCATGATCGCCTTCATAAGGTTTTATGGTTTCCAATTTCACCAATGCTTCCTGTGCATATTTCAACAAAGCATTTTTATCCTGCTCCAATCCGCCAACATTCCCTTTTTCCATTGCCATTTTAAGGTTCTTCTCCTGCAGGTAGGGCTTAAAAAATGTGAGGTACACCTTGTGGTAATGTTCGTTTACCCCTGATACTGCTTTCATTTTTTCGCTCATTTCATTTTCTGACTCCACCAGCTTAATATTGTTTTGTAATGCAAATAATTTTTCTGCTTCATGCATCCGCTGGTTCGCTTCTTCCATTTTCTTATCCACCTGTTCCTGGAACATTAAAAGGATCTCCATCTCATCATAGCTTTGCTCCGCTATTTCTTCCATGTTCACAATCTTTGTATAATCATCATTCAATACGTTGTAGTAAAATTTCATAAAGCTTGCTGAACTGTCTTTATAAGCGCCATCTCCCTTGAACTTGGGCATGCTGCTGATGTTCATTTTGCTTTCCTGTACTTCATTCAACAGTTGCTCTCTTAATTTTTCTACTTTTTTTGCCCTTTTGCCGTGTGAGGCAGCGCTATTGTAGCTCAGGAATTTTTTGGTTACATTAATTTGTTGTGTACTGATGTACTGCATGTATTCACCTGCATTTTCAAAGTTTTGTGCAGTGGCTTTGTAAGAAGATAATGTTCCGGAAAAGATAATTGTGGCGACAAACAAATTTTTCATTGTCAGGTTGTTTAAGTTTTAAATAATTATTTATTCAGCCAGTCGAGTAATATGTTGCAGGCTTCCCCAACGTAAGTATCCTGTGCAATTATTTCAAGGTACTTCTCATTAAGTGCTTTGCCCGATGCTGTTGCAAATGTAATTTTTTCCTTGTCAAAATTATTATTGCTCACCAAAAGCGGTTTTTTATTCCCGTCTTCAATCTCCTGCAGCCGTTTGTATACCTCAGCACTTTTAAAATAAGATGTTACGAAAGGCTGCCATTGCAGGGGAACTTCCCTTCCATCTTTATTGTTTTTCAGCCAGGCAGCTATTGTTGTTACTTTGGTAAAAACCGAATCGCTGCTTACACGCTGGTTACTTTTTTCCTTCAGCCTGTCCACCGGTATTCCTGTTAAGGGTTGGTACATCCCTTTCTTTGAATTATCAGGCAACAATGCAGAGGCACTTTTACTTTCCCTCATATCAAGCGATTCAAAAATATCAGGCAACGCAATATCGGGTATAACACCTTTCCATTGAGTGGTACTGCCATCCACTCTG